>DATNRH010000330.1 GCA_036703605.1 Candidatus Obscuribacterales bacterium
TATCCTGTATTATTGCTATATGCCTCCCAAGTACCGTCCAGAGACGTATCCTTCTCTCCTGATCATGCAGTGGGGCGTCAAGTCAACAGCAGCTCTTGGTTGGACCGCATTGAAGACCTCTTTGTCAATTTGACATCCCAGGTATGCCTAGGCCATGCCATTGTCCTACTGCAATAGCGAGCTAGCAGAGCTCGTAACCCCTGTCCAACAACCAAGCTCACCATTTAGAACGCGGCTTTAAGTGGACAAATGACTCAATTGCAAACCCAGGTAGTCTATACCGTCTTGAGCTAAGTCCGCCAGAACGCGAATTTAAGTGGACAAGTGACTCAATTACAAACCCAGGTAGTCTATTGTCTTGAGCTAAGTCCGCCAGAACGCGGATTTAAGGGCACAAGTGACTCAGCTGCAAGAGGATGTCTTGAGCAGAAGCTCTGCTAGCAATGACTTTCACGGCGTAGGTTTTGCTGAGCTCACTTCCTAGTGGATTCACTTTGCGCATGTGATTGCTGAAGAGTTTAACGTTTCAAAAGGGCCTAATAGTATGTTTGAGGCTTAACTTTTTGTCACTTTCTAACACCAGGCAGCCACTATGTCAGCGGCTACAATGGCACTGGATCGTCTTGGATTCGGCCCTGTGACAGTGAAGCGGTATGCCTGGTTATGGGAGCATGAATTTGAGAAAGGAGCGTTAATTGTTAGAATTCATCCACACTGATGGCGTACCGAGTTGGGGATATCGTCGATTACTTCCAGCCATTCACTGGCATGTGCGAGGTAGCAGCGCCCAGCTGACCCAAAGTTTCTGAATTCCCCTTCTGACACCAATACTGCCAACTACAGCCAGTATGCTGCCGGGCCATTTGTCGAGCTACCACCACTCTCGCCGGGTATCGCAGGGGACGGGTCTGGAATCCTAGGCCTTGAGAACTGGTTGCCCACTGCGCCACCCGAAATTTTACTCGGTGGGGGACGTAGGGACTCCGTCGACCTAACCAGCAGCAGACCTTCGCCGGTATCTAGCACATTGGGCCTATGATGGCTCAGTAACCTACATTTATGGAGGATGGGGCTTACTG
>DATNRH010000331.1 GCA_036703605.1 Candidatus Obscuribacterales bacterium
ATCCATGCTGGCTCGCCTGACAGAAGCGCAGCCATCGCTTGCAAATTCGATTGAAATTCAGGTGATTAACTTAGAAGGGTTGATTGAAACCCTACAAACCAGCGATAATGACGAACTCAATCGCATTCTGTTGATTCCTCCAACAGATTCGTTACAGTATATTCTTGACGGTGCGCCTCAACCTCAGTAGGTGTACATTGGGGTGAGATTGAGAGTCAATAGACCGGGCTTACCGGTTAGCTAGTAGGCAGCGCAGCAGATTGCATAGATCTGCTGCGTTTGCTATTAGGACATGAGAATGGGTTGTGGATTGAGCGCATGATGGACGATCGCACCATTTCTGGACAACAGCTTTGGCACTGGTGGCAGGGAGCTAGGCAGGCGGCGATCGCCTCGGAAGTGCCCTTGGTTGAACTAGAGTGGCTCATGCAGGAGTTGTGCTCGATCGATCGGCTAACGCTGCGGCTGGAAAGCTTTAAGACTCGTCCACAGGTGACGTTGGATGTCTCCTTGACAGACCTCGACCGCCTTTGGACTCGGCGCTTGCGCGATCGCGTGCCGGTGCAATATCTGGCAGGTCGGGTGCGATGGCGGCGGTTCTGCCTCCAGGTGTCGCCAGCGGTGTTGATTCCGCGCCCTGAGACGGAGGGCATGATTGATCTTGTGGAGACGGCGGTTCAGCACTATCCCCATCTGGCTGCCGGAGCCTGGGCCGATCTGGGGACAGGGAGCGGAGCGATCGCCCTTGCTCTGGCCCAGCTTTTGCCGATGGCCAGGATGTATGCGGTGGATGTTAGTGCTGAGGCCTTAGCGATCGCCCAAGCTAATGCGATCACCTGTGGTGTGGGCGATCGCCTTCAGGTTTGCCAAGGATCTTGGTTTGCAGGGCTGCCTCCAGATGCCATCCCCCTGAGCGGCATGGTGTCCAACCCGCCCTATATTCCCACGGCGTTGCTCGATACGCTGCAGCCTGAAGTGCGGTACCACGAACCGAGCCTGGCCCTAGACGGTGGAGACGATGGGCTGGATTGTATTCGCCATCTAGCGGCGATCGCGCCTCGCTATCTCATCGCTGGTGGGCTTTGGCTTGTGGAATTGATGGATGGGCAGGGAGAAACGGTGCGATCGCTGCTTCAACAGACGGGACAGTATGAACAGATTGATATTCATCTCGATTTGGCTGGACGGCAGCGCTTTGCCCTTGCCTTTCGCAGGCAGTAAATTAGTTCAAGGAGCCACAGGTGCCAATCTAGCCGATACAGCCGATACAGCCGATACAATAAGGCAGGCATGTGCCGGCTGAATCGGTTGGCTGCAGGTGATCCCTGTCCCAACCCCCTAGGCCTTACTTCGGTTAAGCATTCACTGCACACTGCCGACGTTTCATTCCCAGATCCCCTATCTCTAACCCATGCCACACGTGTCCCTTGAGGAGCTAGTTGCGGGTGTCCAGGCAGGACATCTCGTGTCCTTCCCCACCGATACCGTGCCCGCCCTAGCTAGTGCTCCCGCCCATGCAGAGCAGTTGTTTAAGCTCAAACAGCGGAGCCAATCTAAACCTCTAATTCTCATGGGTGCCAAGGCCCTGGATCTCTGGCCCTATGTAACCGGGAGCGAATCCGATTGGCTCTATTGGCAGGAAGTTGCCCAACAGCATTGGCCGGGCGCATTGACCCTAGTCTTGCCCGCTAGCGATCGCGTACCCACATCGATGAATCCCACCAACCCCACCAGCCTTGGTGTTCGGGTACCCAACTGTGCGATCGCCCGCCATATTCTGGCACAGACCGGCCCCTTAGCCACCACGAGCGCCAACCGCTCCGGTGAGCCAGCCCTGCAAAGCCTGGCTGAGATTGCAGCTAGCTTCCCCACTGTTCTGACGCTGCATCCAGAGGCGATCGCCACCCTCAACCAAGAGTTGGGCGCATCAACGCAAGCCGCAGGGCTGCCCTCCACGGTAGCGAGGTGGACAGGCGGTGGCTGGGCAATTCTACGCCAGGGTGGGGTGAGCCTGTAGCCGCCCGTCTTCTAGATAGGTGACGTGGTCAGCAATATCGATAATTCGAGGATCATGGGTGACCATCAGCACCGTGCAGCCCTTGTCCTTAGCTAGAGTACGCAAGAGGTTGATGACGGCATGACCGCTGTGAGAATCGAGAGCAGCCGTAGGTTCATCCGCCATGATCAACGCTGGATTACCGGCCAAGGCCCGAGCGATCGCCACCCGTTGCTTTTGTCCACCGGAAAGATCCTTGGGCAGGTGATGGGCACGATCGCCCAAGCCCACTTGCTCTAGGAGCATCATGGCTTCCCAATGGGCTGGGCGTTTTTTTACGCCTTTGAGCTTCAAGGCAAGTTCAATATTTTCGGCGGCCGTCAGGGCAGGGAACAGGTTGAACCCCTGAAAGATAAAGCCGATGGAGTAGAGACGAAAGGCGGATAACTGTTTCCGAGAGAGGTTTGTAATGGTTTGCCCCAAGAGTTGCACCTCTCCAGATGTGGGATGTAGGATGCCACCGAGGATGGAGAGCAGGGTGGTTTTGCCGGATCCAGATGGCCCCATCAAGAGCTGGATATCGCCTCGCGCCACCTCTAGGTCAACGTTGTAGAGGGCCTGAAACTGCTGGGCTCCCTCCCCAAACACCATGTTAATGTGCCGAGCCACAATGGCGCGATCGCCCTCTGATGCATGGGCTAGATGAGAGGTAGAGCTAGTCTTAGATAGACGGCGACGTTGGGACAAGGGTAAAGAAATCATGCCAAGTTGGGAGAATAATATGCTGTGGTACGGATGTGAATCAGGCCCATGACCAAAGGCTTGTTAGGGTTAGACCACCAGCTTCCCAGATCCTACAGGGTTCTAGAAAGTGCTGGCGTGCCGAATATCACCAATTCTTGTGCTGCATCGCTGGAAAGTCCCAACTTTCTTCAGCACATATACGGAGGGCATTTCCTCGCTATCCTGCAGGTAGAATCATCGATGCCCCAGCACAAACTGTTGCATTGACGATCGCGGATAGGAGCCTAGGACTTGCGTATCAATGTCAGAGCATTGCCGGAAGGACTATGAAGAGATACACCTTTCACTCCTCAGATTACGGGGATGCCGTGATCCCTGGCATCCTGCTATTAGCCTACCCATGGGCATGAGGACTAACCCATCCCTCATGGCGTTTAACGGTGCTTCTTGCAGTCCATCGTGACATGGCAACCTGAGTTTTTGATGAGCTGACCGTGATGAACTCATCAAGGAATCAGCAGGTATAAGAGCTTTGAATGGAACCCATTCGGCATGATGGCTACTCCTGTGGGACATATCTAAACAGACGACGCAAGATATCTAAGAGTTCTCCCCAGTGCCACCAGCGTTGTGCCCATCAGCTAGTTCAGATAGAAACAGCATAGACAAAAACAAAAAAGCCGCAATACGATTGGAGACTGCGGCTGAGGGAGATAAGTTTCAAGATGATGCAGTATCCAACAGCTTAGGCAGGCAGTAGCTCAAGGTGCGGCAGCGATCGCTTGGGTCTTGCCACTGTTGTAACGGGGAGAGGAGCGATCGCCTCAGAGTTGGTGGTTCTCAGCTTGGCGGATAGGGTGAGCAATGTATTCGACTGCTGAACCACTCCATCGCCAAATCGATTGAGACGGCTGGGGCGCATCCACATGACGTAAGATTGGTGGTGGCTAGATTCCATAGGAACTCCTTGAGCATGGCCACCGCTGATAAACGGCAGCTAACATCTGTATGACTTACACGGTGCAAGGGATAGATCCGGAGTGAATGGTGGTTCTACTCTTTGAGCCAACGGCGCAGTGTAAGTGCGGTGTATCGAAACGGGTCAAGCCCCCTGCTGTCATCCATGGTCACCTGGATGAACGCCTTGTATATCGAGAGAACTCCAGATAGGCCTATGATCTGCGAAAACAAGCTCATTGCGGGCGAGGTAGGTGACACTTTGCAAACCTGACCTGTCGTTGTCCGTCGGGAGAGACCTGTTTGCACCATGGCGCTCTGCTATTCCCATTCCCCACCCGCAATCGTTGATCCGGTGGGTTATATCTAACGTAATCCTTGATAGGGACTGACTTCGTCCGTGAGGGCACGTGACTGTGCAGGAGGCGGCACAAGACAACACGTAGGTTTACGGATTGTCTTGTAACGTTATATTTCATTGTATTGATTTTTGGTGAGGTTGACTGGGTCTTAACAGCCTCTCGATTGGCGTGATCCCCGCACTTGCGTAAATTAATGTCCCGGGTCGGCAGAGCTGATAGTATGGTCTGGAGAGGTCAACACTGCATAGACGTATGGTGAAATCTGCTAATGCCGCTTCGGTCTGGACAGCTTTGTGCAAACCCATTTTGATTGCCTTGGTGAGCGTTTTCTTCATGCTCCAAGTAGGAGTCATGCCAGCCCATGCCACCGGGGTCTACAGTATGCCATCCGTTGCTGCGGGGGATCCCATCTGGGTGATTGATGAGGCTGATATTATTAGCCGGTTGAATCAAGGCAAGCTCGATCGCCAACTGGCAGCGATCGCTGAAGAGACTGGCGTTGAGGTTCGCTTCGTCACCTTCCACCGTCTAGACTATGGCGAAACGGCCCAAAGTTTTGCCGATCAGTTGTTCGAAACCTGGTTTCCCACACCGGAATCCCAAGCCAAGCAAGTGGTACTGGTGCTGGATAATGTCACCAACACCACCGCCATCCATGCCGACGCGTCGGTCAGCGATCGGCTAACCGCAGAGATTGCCGAGAGCATTGCGCAAGAAACACTGCAAGTGCCCATTCGCGACGGCAACAAATACAACCAAGCCTTTCTAGACGCGGGCGATCGCCTCCTAGCCGTGCTGACGGGGCAACCCGATCCTGGGCCGCCAGTGGTTGAAGTCACCATCCAAACCGAAGGCACCTACGCCAAAGCCGAGGAAACGGATCAAAATAGCTCCACGGTGCTCATTGTCGGCTTCCTGATTGCCGCCACCGTGATCCCCATGGTCACCTACTACATCTACGTTCGTTAAACCAGCACTGAGCATCATCCCCAAAGCTGTTTCGCATCCTCCAGTGTCGGCAACTGTAGCTGATAGGATGGACTTCGCTCAGTCAAAATTCGCGGACCGTGATTGATGCCATACAAATACCGCTTAATTTCTCGTTTCTGAAGTAAAAATTGCCCAAAATATTGCATCGGTCGAACTAGTTTTTTCTGCAGCGGGGACTGTCGTAGCCACTGGGCATATCCGGACGCAATTGGGCCAGACAATAGCTGATGCCATTGCATTGCAGTTTGAGCCGGAGTGAACTCTTGTGACCGACGCAACCCGTTTTCAATCATGGCTAGATAGAGATCAGGATTCTGCTTTAGGTGGTGCAGTGCGGCGATCGCATCTTCTGGGGTGCAGACTTCAATGTAATCCAAACTAGATTGACGAAGTCGTTGATAGGAAGGTTCAGGACTCAGCAAGGCTGGAACCCCCGCCGTCCAAGCATTAATCAGCTTCAGAGCGGGTTTTAAAGACGTATCAAAATGGGTTGTGTTGCGGATCGCCATCACCACGTCAGCATCCCGATAGTTCGCCCAGCCTTCAAAGACATTTCCCGTAAACTCTGTGTTCATGACTAGGCGAATGTCCATTGCATCTAGCTGGGCTAAAAACTCGGGGGTTCTGAAGGGTGGAAATAGATTGTACGCCTCCCCCTTAAACACCAGATTTTCAATCGTAGCCCCTCTAGATGGATCCCTTGGTTTCATATTAGGTTAGGGACGATGGGAAATGAAGTGATCCAGCCTCTGGGATTGAATTTGGGAATGATTGATAACAAAGCGCTGATTGCACATCATAGGGCGTGGACAATCGTGATATAACGCTACTACAAAGCTTTTATGCAACCAATCGCGTGCTTTCAAGTAATAGTAAGGTATGAAGCAAATTTGTCCTGGAATAATCTCAGGAACTAGATGAACATCTAAACCACATTGCTTCAGGTCAATATAGGCTTGGGCTGTCCAAATATCGCTTGTATTTACACCGCGTTCGTAGAGTGATTCCAAGGGAAATTGGTTTGGATAATCTAAAAAATTAGGATTATCAACAATATCCTGCCATTTCGGGTCTTTTGTGACAAAATATACTGGATGTGGAAGGGGTGCTAATCGTTCCCAAACAGGCTGTAAACATCCAGTCGAACTTAGGGGGCGGCTCAATGGTTCTGCTGAAGCCATATTGTCTACTCATTATTCAAGAGACAGGGTAGACGTCAGTTATAGCTTAAAATTTTTTCGTTAGACCACTACATCATCTCCGGAGTCGTCCTAGTCTTGAATGTAGTCATGGCCACTGATCAGAGCCATCTCTGCACGCACAAATTCCCGTCCTAGATATAGAGCATGGTCAAATCTGCTGAGGGGGCAAGGGTTGGCGACTTCCGTAATGGCCATGCCCAATTCTTTAGCCGTGCGACCTTTGTAGGTTTGTGTGGGCAGACGCTTGGCATTGCCACCTCGGGCGCAGAGGGGTTCGCCGGTCTCTGGATCGACAGCGAGACCTTTTTCGTTGATGGCATTGGTGTAGTGGTCGGCGCAGATCAGCCCGGCTGCTCGATCAACGTAGATAATAAAATATCCTTCTGGATCCAACTCGATGAAGCGTTTGGAGAGTTTGTCATCAAGCTTGGCCAAGTCTGCCGCTGTCGGGTGGGTGGTGGGTGTATGGGGATGGGTCATAACTCGTTTTTATTAGATTACCAATCCTTAAGTTTAAAGCGTGTCGTTGAGGATGGGAACCCGAGGTGCGTCAACGGCGGCAGCGATCGCCCTTCCTTGTGCATTTCATGACCATCAAGAACTACCTTGAAAGTATTTTTCGTGGCTACAACATAAAAGATTGTGGATAATCGTCAATAGCGCTTGTCTACGGCAGGTTTGTCTAGCAAGCGAGCGATCATGGTTCGGATGCATAGCCATGCTGCGCACTGTCCGCCGCTCAATCCATGTCCACCCTAGCGATTTTTCTGCAGACTTTCATGGTGGATCCCCTAACCTCTCCCTATTCCATTGCTTGGATCGCAAACATGGCAGAACTTCCCCAAGGGGAATGGGACGCCCTAGCCCTGCCACTAAAAACGCCGTTTCTGGAGTGGCATTGGCTGAACGCCATGGAAACCTCCCACAGCGTTGTACCCAATACCGGCTGGCTGCCCCAGCATTTGACCGTGTGGCGCGGGCGATTGCTGGTGGCCGCCGCACCACTCTACCTGAAGGGGCATAGCTACGGAGAGTTTGTGTTCGACCAGCAGTGGGCAGACCTGGCTCAACGTATGGGGGTGCAGTACTATCCGAAACTCTTGGGCATGTCGCCCTTTACGCCGGCCGAGGGCTATCGATTTTTAATCGCGCCGGGGGAAGATGAGGCGGTGCTCACCGACCTGATGGTTCATGCTATTGACGATTTTTGCGATCGCAACCATATTTCTGCCTGCCATTTTCTCTACGTCGATCCTCAGTGGCGGCAAATGATGGAGCAGCGAGGCTTCAGCCCTTGGCTGCACCACAACTATGTTTGGAGCAATCAGGGCTACAGCAGCTTCGACGATTACTTGACCTCTTTCAATGCCAATCAGCGGCGCAACATTAAGCGGGAACGCAAAGCCATCGAGAAAGCTGGGCTATCGATGCAGATCCTTACAGGAGAGCAGATCACCAAGCCGCTGCTCTCGCTGA
>DATNRH010000332.1 GCA_036703605.1 Candidatus Obscuribacterales bacterium
CCGCTTATGCAGAAAGTGATCCTCTTCTCCCCAAAGCACAAGGGTGGGGGTGGTGACAGGCTTAGGCGATCGCTCCCATTGACGCAGCCAAGTGCTGGGAGCCATGAGCTGGCGATAGTAGTTGAGGGCAGCGGAGAGCACCCGGGGCTTGGCAAGAGCCGCTCGATAGATCTCGGTATCGGCTGTGGTAAACGCACCTTTCCGAATGGATAAATCCTGAAACAAACGGGTGACAAACTCCCGCAGGTTTTGCTGAATGATCCACTCTGGAAGCTCTGGTACTTGGAAGGCAAGTAGGTACCAGCTTCGCCATAGTTGATCGAGGTTGCCCACGATCTCTCGGACGAATTGTTGGGGATGGGGCGCGTTCAAAATGGCTAGGCGATTGAGATGCTGCGGTAGGGTTTGGGCAAAATGCCAAGCAATCACGCCGCCCCAGTCATGACCAACGATATGGGCTTTGCGATATCCTAGCCCTTGAATGAGCCCTTGAATGTCGGCAATCAGAGTGTCGAGGTCGTATCCAGTCAGGGGTTTGTCTGAATCGTTGTAGCCTCGTAGATCGGGGACAACAACCTTAAAGTGTCGGGACAAGGCAGGGATTTGTCGCCGCCATGAATACCAAAACTCCGGAAATCCATGCAGAAGCACCACCAACTCTCCCGTGCCCTGGGTCACGTAATGGAGGCGGATCCGGTTTGTTTCTACAAAGCAGTGATGCCAAACTGAACTGGCGAGAGGCGGCAGCACCGCACTGGGAGTAGACATAGCTTAGACCGTCAAGTTCAACAGGTATGAAGAGCGAACTATCACAGGTGTACGCTGAAGCTTGTGAAAACTGTTTGGCATCAACAGGATTGATGATGAATATCAGCGCAGTTCCTATGTTTATCTTGCTAGCTTAGACACCCTATGGCATCCATGATGTCTAGCATGGAGATGACTGGCTTAAGGGGTAGATGTTGGTGCCCATCAACGCTTGAGGATCGCTAACGTTGGATCTCTCTCAATGTCATGGAGCAACTAGCCTATGGACGTATCCTCCTTATCCAAACTTACCATTCTAAGACCCCGCTCTCGCTCCGTACACATGCTGAAGTTTCGGGACTCAATCTACAACAAACGGCGGGACATTTTAAAGCGGTTGCGTCAGTCTAAGCAATATCAGGTACAGGTCAAGGTATTATGCTCCGATCAGAGTTGCGAATTGTGTCGCTCATTCCTAGTGCTACGGAACTGGTGGCTGCGCTGGGATTGACTGAGTATTTGGTGGGACGTTCCCATGAATGTGACTACCCTGATAGGGTCACGACGCTGCCGATATGTACTCAGCCAACGTTTGATCCCCAGGGCAATAGTGCAGTGATTCACGATCGCGTCACTCTGCTGCTGCAAAAGGCCCTGAGTGTTTACCGAGTTGAAACCGATGTGCTAGAACACCTGCGCCCTACCCATATTCTCACCCAAGCCCAATGTGAGGTTTGTGCGGTGAGCCTGGCGGAGGTGGAACAGGCGGTGGCGGGTCTCACCACGATTCAGCCTAAAATTTTGTCGCTGCAGCCAGCTCGCTTCAACGATCTGTGGGACGATCTGCGACGGGTGGGGGCCATGCTGGGGGTGGCGGCGGATTCTGTGGTGGAGACATTGCAAGGGCGGGTGGCGGCCTGTGCGCAGCAAACCCAGGATCTAGCTGAGAGCGATCGCCCCTCGGTGGTCTGCATTGAATGGATGGAGCCCTTGATGGCAGCAGGAAACTGGGTACCAGAACAGGTGGCGATCGCTGGTGGACGCTCTTGTTTTGGCACGGCTGGGCAGCATTCACCTTGGCTAGAGTGGGCCGATCTGCAGCAGGCGGATCCGGAGGTGATTGTTATCATGCCCTGTGGGTTTGGCCTCGATCGCATTCGGCAAGATATGCATCTGCTCACCCAGCGATCGGGCTGGTCAGCACTGCGGGCGGTGCGCCATAACCAGGTGTATCTGGTGGATGGCAATCACTATTTCAACCGTCCAGGGCCCAGGCTGGTGGACTCTCTAGAAATTTTGGCTGAACTCATCCATCCTCAACGGTTTCACTATGGCTATGGGCTACAGACCTGGCAACGCTGGGAGGCGATCGCCTCTTCCCCGTAAACAACCCGACGAACTAGCCAGACAAGACAACCAGCCCCTTTCGATTAGGATGGTGAAGGATGATGGTGCAACGTGCCCCTTGACGCCTGTCGTATCCTAGATTTTTAACACGTCCTTGGTATCCAACTCTATCCGTCTGTATCTATGACCTCTGGGATCTCTCGCTCATCAACCCCGCCGTCCAGTCTGCCCACTTGGGTGCCTCGACTTTCGGTGATGGATCGGTACATCATGCTGGAGTTGGTGCTGCCCTTCTTGTTTGGTGTTGGGCTGTTTACCTCTCTCGGCGTTTCCGTTGGGGCTGTGTTTGATTTAATTCGTCGGGTCACTGAATCCGGTCTGCCGATTCAGCTTGCCCTTGAGATCTTGCTGCTGAATATGCCGCAGTTCATTGCCTATTCGCTACCCATGTCAACGCTGCTAGCCACGTTGATGACCTATAGCCGGTTGGCGGCGGATAGTGAACTGGTGGCTCTGCGCAGTTGTGGGGTGAGCGTGGTGCGCTTGGTCGTGCCCAGTATTATTTTGAGTTTGGTGATTACGGGCTGTACGTTTGCATTCAATGAAATGATTGTGCCAGCGGCTAATTATCAAGCTGCTGTGACCTTGGAGAATGCCTTAAACAACGATCGCCTCCCCTTTCGAGAAGATAATATTGTTTACCAAGAATATAACCCGGTGCAGATTGAGCCGGGTAAGCGGCAAAATGTACTCACTCGCTTTTTCTATGCGCGGGAATTTGACGGTGAACGCATGGGCGGGGTTACCTATTTAGATCTTTCGCGCCCTGATGCTAGCCAGATTGCCATTGCTCAGTCGGCGGAGTGGAATCTAGAACGCAATGTCTGGGATTTTTATGATGGCACCATCTACCTTGTGTCGGCGGATGGGCGATTTCGTAACATTGTCACCTTCGAGCAGCAGCAGATTACCCTACCGCGCACGCCCCTTGATCTAGCCTCTCGCCGTCGAGACTATGGTGAGATGAATATCCTAGAGTCTCAAGAAGAACTGGCGCTGATTGAGCAAACTGGCGATACCGATCGCATTCAAAAGCTGCGGGTGCGGATTCAACAGAAATACTCCCTCCCCTTTGCCTGCTTAGCTCTAGGCTTAGTGGGTGCGTCGTTGGGAAGTCGGTCTAGTCGCACGGGGAGAGCTACGAGCTTTGCCATCAGTGTATTGATGATTTTTGGGTACTACCTCCTCGCTTCTATTACGGGAGCGATCGCTCAAACGGGTGCCATATCTCCAGTGTTAGGGGCTTGGCTACCCAATTTTCTAGGGATTGCTGTGGGAATTGGGTTGCTGCTACGATTTTCACGCTAACTCGATGACCTAGACGATCGGGCTTGTAGTGAATTTAATCCAAACGGACGTTAATCAAGCCTGATTTGCTCAATCACAGCGATCGCCCCCTCGTCGGTCACTGTCCAGACGTCATAGTTGCCGACCACATCGCCATACTCATCGATATCCACATTACCGCTGGCTCCTTGGTAGTTAATGGATTGCCCCTCCCGCAAGAGCGCTAGCCCCTCACAGACATCACTCACCTCCACGCCATCGCCCCCGGCAACCGATCGCAGCTCAGCCATGATCGCCTCACCGCTATGGGTGCCAGCAGCTTGGGCCGCCAAGATCAGCAAGGCACCAGCATCCCAGGTATGGGGTACAAACGCACTGATGCTAGTGTCTTGGGTCTCCTCCCATAGGGTGGTTAACTGCTCAAGACCGGCACCGCTGGCCCCCGGCACAGTACCGATCGCTCCCGACAAAATGTAGCTGCCGTCGGCTGCTTGCCCTACATCTTCAGGAAATGATTCGGTTCTGACGCCATCAGTGAGTAGAATCTGTACGCCATCGGTCAACCCCTGTTGGTAGGCCGATCGCAGCAGCAGGCTACCGGTTTCTGGATAGAGAATGGCGAGAACTGCCTCGGGGGAGTCTCTAAAGGCCGCTGCGACCTCGGAGTCAAAGGTGGTGGCCTTGGGATCGTAACGGGTGGGATTGGCTTGATTGATCACCGTGCCCCCCAGATTCACAAACGCATTCACAAACGCCTGCTCAAACCCTACGCCATAGTCATTGTTGATGGCGATGGTGGATAGGCGATCGTAGCCGCGATCGATGGCCAACTGGGCCAGGGCTGCCGCTTGATAGCGATCGGGGGGGGCAGTGCGGGCCCAGTAACCCCGAAAGTCGCCCCGTTCAGCCTGCTCAGTGAAACTTGGGCTGGTGCTGCCGGGAGAGATCATGGGGACTCGATTGCGCACCGCCACATCCACTGAACCGCTGGACACACTGCTGGCGAAGGCACCTACCACCCCATGCACCCGATTGACCTCAACTAGTTTAGTCATGGCTTCCAGACCAGCTCCTGGATCGGTCTGACTATCTTCAATGATGAAGGTGACGGGGGCCTGATTGACGCCGCCACAAGCATTCACGGTGTCGGCTAAGAGTGGAAAGACTGCTACCATGGGCTGCCCAATCGGCGCTAGATCGCCCGTGGTTGGCAACAGCACGCCCAGCTTCAGCCCTTCATCTAAGGTGGCTGGCTGGGTTGAGGAAGTTGTGGCTGGTTTGGAGGGATTGCCCGGCTTACAAGCGGTTAACAGCGGTAGCATGGCCATCCCTAGGACGACAAAATTTTTCAGGGTCATCGTTAGGGTTGAGTACATCAGATAGTTAGGGATGGGGAAGGAGTAGGAGAGGGAGCCAAGACTCCGAGGCGCAATAGAATTTATGAGAGCTGTTGGGGAGCGATCGCCCTCTCATATCCGTAGCTCCACGGTAGATGCTCTACCCGATAGGTGGGTTGGCGTTGAGGGCTAACACGTCTAAGCACCAAGGTAGGGTACGGTAGGCTTTCCACTAGTCCTTAACTCAGATTTGAGGGGCGATCTGTTCCATGGATCACCCTTGAACG
>DATNRH010000333.1 GCA_036703605.1 Candidatus Obscuribacterales bacterium
AATTTCAATGACTAGATCAGGACAAACTGGACAAGCTTCATCCTTAACCCAAGTCTTCGGGAGGCGATCGTAGGAAATATAGGTAAGATCGGGCACAGGCACCCAAGGTTTATCTTGCCATCTCAGGAGCAGTGCCCATTCAATACACACTCGCCCTCGATTTTGGCTCCATGGACTGAGTAAGGTAAACAACGCGCCCGTAATTGCACTATGAAAAAAATTAGGGGACATAGTAGGGAGCAACACTTTCGGCACAGCTTGTCCATTGACGAACTCATAGGTCTTGTCGTCGTCAGGCAACGCAAAAAACTCATCTAGGGTGATGGATTTGCCAGTGGTGTGAACCATGCGCTGTGCTCCTAGGGAGGAAACTATGTTCAGTATAGTTCAGGGTGATGAAGGAAACAGGTAGTCGTCATCTTAAATCGAGCTAAAACGTTACGTGATCCATTCTTCTTACCCAGATGGGATATGAGGCTTTCGTCCCTGCCTATTTAGTAAAGGTTACATCTCTATCTAGGGGTGATGGATGTTGCGGCGGGAGGGCGATCGCGTATACCAATAGGCCCAGACAATGAGTACCGCTTGGAGTGGCAGCCTTAGCCAGAGCGCGATCTCGGGAATGTTAGGAAATTGATCAGGCTCCAAGGCCATCTGGAGGTTGGCAGGGAAGACGGCGATGAGCAACGCTATGATCCCCCAGGCAGCGATCGCTGAAGTGCGACGCACCAGTAGCAGGATGCCTAAGAGTATTTCAGCCACGCCGCTAATGTAGACCAGTTCCAGATGCCATGGTAAATAGGGTGGCATCATTCGCAGATAGAAATCGGCTGAGCGAAAGTGGTTCAGTCCTGCGACGATGAGCGCGATTCCTAGCACTACTTTGAGACTAGTCTTAACGTTTTTAATCACTATATCCTTGTAGAATACGACCTGCGTTATGACTAGCGTAGACGATCGAACCCTAGACATCAAGGTGCTTCAACAGACTCGTTGTCTAGATCGGTCATCAGTCACACTATCAGGATGCAATGTTCTTACCTGGTTTTTGAAGGATAAACATAGCTCCCAGAAGCAAAACAATTGAAATTTCCGTCGCCTGAATGATTGTAGGCATAGTCACTAAGGTAACTGCCTCAAGCATCGAGCTATAGCTAAGCTCGCCAAAACCACTCCATGCGCTCACACAAACACAGCCGTAAAGGCCAAGGATGAATCGTCTTACCCAAGCCTTTTCCAAAAGAACACCTATTAAGGCAACCAGCAATGCTGATATCAGTACAACTCTACCGATATCAGAAATCGTCAGGATTGAGTAAGATATTGCCCTCAAGGTTAATGACGAACCAGAAGAAATCAGAAAAACCAACAGTAAGATATTGTAATAGATGCCAAGTCTAGTATATTTTTTGGTATCGCCTTCATAATTTTGCGTCATGGCTTGCCCTGATATTAACGAACCTTAAACAAGGCTAGCTTCAACTGTCTAGTCTTGTTTAAGGTTTAAGTCTAACCATTACCCTAAATACCTAACCCGTGACGTGCTACGAGCGATCGCTCTCTTGGTTAACCGAAAAGCGATCGCCCTTGCTTACCTTACTCTACCTGGATGACAGCTAGATTAGCTCCTGTATAGTAGTGAGAAACAATTTGCTGATAGTTTTGCCCTTGGCTAGCCATTTCTCGTGCTCCCCATTGGCTGAGGCCTAGCCCATGCCCAAAGCCACGCCCCTGCACTTGGAACGACGTAGGTACCGGTACCGTGTTGCCCGTACTGGCTACATTGGGAAGACTCGGGGTTACCTCAAACAACGTACTGCGCAGGTCTAGCGCTTGACGCAGTTCATTGCCGCTGAGGGTGCGAGTTCCGGCATCGCCTACCACGCGCATGGTGATGATGCGACCTTGGTTGGTGCGGCGCTCTGGCTGCAGCGAAAGAATGTTGCCAACGCCTGTAATCCTTGCCCTGAGTTGATCTGCGCTAAAGGTTTCTGTCCATTGATAGACCGGAGCATTTTGGTCGAAATCTTGCACCGCCCGCAGGTAGGGGCGATAGCTTGTCCAAACATCTTCGACATTCTCGGTATACCCACCCGAGGCAGAATGGAAGACCGCTTCAATAATGCGTCCCTCATGCACCAAAACTTGGCCGGCGGTTTCTCGAACGGCTTGCTGGGTACTAGCCGCTTCTTTCTCCAGACCGCTATAGACCTGCCAAGAGGTGGTATCTCCCACATCAAAGACCGCATTGCCGCTGGTTTGTCGTTGATAGAGAGCGTAGCTACGAGCCGATACCGCTTGAGCCTTCAACGCTTCTAGAGGCCAACTAGTGGGCATTTCGGCACCCACAACGCTGTAGAGATATTCCTCTAGATCCACATAGTTCACCGCCGTGATGCCGCCACTGGTGGGCAAGACCAAGGTGCGCCCCCGGTACCATTTATCGCCGATATAAACAAAGCCATCTCCCTCTGGCTCCACCCAAACTTGCCCTGCCGTCCAGCGGTTGACCGTCACCCGCCCGCCGTTCGACTCTGCTACCAGAGCTCCCATAGCGGGAATTTCTGCCAAGACCTGTCCCGAGCCATCCCGGAGCACAGCGTTGGTCGAACTACCAATGGTCACTTGGCTGACATCTTGCTCGATCGCCACCCGCATTTCCAACGCTGCTAGGGCAGGTAAGGCCATGAGGGCAAAGTTGGCCATGGTGCCCACACCAACCAAGAGAGAAATCAGGCTCAGATGCCGTCCTAGGGTGAGAATAGGGGCCAAAAGGCGCTGGGGTGCGATCGCATTCAGTTTTAGGTTCATAGCAATCAGAGGAGACGATTTATTCACAACACAGACGAAAAACCCAACTCTTGATGGAGCAGTTGATCAGGTGAAGGCGTTTAATGTAGACCGGGCGATCGCTCATCGTCTTAGACCCGATTGAGCCTAGGACGTTGGCGGTCGATATTAACCATTGGATGACCAACAGTCTAGAATATCTGCCCCAATATAAACCAATTTTCCAGCGACTTGGGGAGGAATGCGGATAGGATGAAAAGGAATTTAGGTCGTAACCTGTTCATTGAGCATGACCACCGAGCGGTTTAGGCAGGGCGCGATCGTCGAACGACCCAGATCCAATCGAGATCTGCCTACTCCTCTGACGCATAGATCTCGTCTAGAAGTTCCTGCTGCCCCCCATCCAACCGACGGTTCTAGGTTGCTATCGATAGAAGTCCCTGACGAAGAGCATCAATATAAATCTATGGTAAGTTCTCGATCGCAGTCTCCAGCCATTGGTACGGTGAAAGGCCCCGGTGACGACGGCAACCAATATGTATTCATCACCAGCAATAATCGCCATGTCAAAATTGGTGAATTTGTCTACTACACCGTTCAACTACCGGGGCTGGATGGGACGGTGCGATCGCTGAACATTTTGGGCAAGATCTCGGCGCGATCGCTGATTGATCACTTACCCGATCGCATTTTTGCCGATACGGAAATTAGCCCGGAAACCATTGCGGCCCTAGTTGGCTTCTCCCATCCCAATCCCGAAATTTACCAAGTCACCGTCGATGTGGTGGGCTATTTTGATCCGCGATTGGGGTTCATGAATCCCCGCCGCACGCCGGATCCGGGGGAAAAGGTGTACTTAGCCCATGATGACTATCTGCGGGAAGTGCTGAACAAGCGTCAGCCCCAAGCGATCGGCTCTGCCCACATTGGTTCTCTCCTCCTGCGCGACCAAGGGGCCGTTCCCATTGCTCTCGATGTCAAAGAACTGGTGAGCACCCACATGGCGATTCTGGCGGGTACGGGGTCGGGCAAGTCTTACACCGCTGGCGTTTTAGTGGAAGAACTGCTGGCTCCCCATAATCGCGCCGCCGTTTTGATTTTTGACCCCCACGGGGAATATGGCACCCTGTCGGAACTGCGAGGACATCCAGCCTTCACCGCCGAGGATGGCTATGCTCCCAAAGTTAAAGTGCTGACGCCGGATGATGTGCGCATTCGCATTTCGTCGTTGGACTACTACGATTTCCTCACCCTGCTACCGGAAATGAGCGATCGCCAACAGGCCATCCTCAACAAAGCCTTTGCCCTAATCAAACGACACCGTCAAGGGCAATACCGCTGGGGCATTGGTGACTTGATTGAAATGGTGAAAGAGGCAGACACCAGCGTGGATGATGAGGGTAACGAAAAGCTAGGCTCCTCCGCCCCGGCGATTACGTGGAAGCTCGATCGCCTGGCCGACATGCCCTATTTTCATCCTATGGAACACCTGGCCCCCAAGGATTTGTTTGAACCGGGGCAGGTGACGGTTTTGCAAATGAACGAGGTGTCCCAAGAAGCCCAGCAGGTGATTTGTGCAGCGGTATTGCGCCAGTCCAACCAAGCCCGCATGAATACGCAAAAGGAATATATCCTGCCGGATGACGAAAACTACTTGCCCTATCCGGTCTTCATTTTGCTGGAAGAGGCCCACCGCTTTGCCCCTGCCCATGAACCCTCTCGCTGCAAGACGATTCTGCGCACAATTTTGAGTGAGGGACGTAAATTTGGTCTAGGCGTGGGGTTGATCACCCAGCGTCCTGGGAAAATCGACGCGGATGTCTTGTCTCAATGCATGAGCCAGTTTCTGATGCGCATCGTCAATCCGGTGGATCAGGAGAGCCTGAAGTATGGCGTGGAATCTGCTGGCCGCGACTTGTTGAAAGAACTGCCGGCCCTCACCAAGGGCCAGGTGATTATTTCTGGAGCCTGTGTGAATACACCCGTTCTATGCCAAGTGCGGCAGCGGCTTACCCAGCACGGCGGCGAGACCTTAGATGCACCTGCCGAATGGCAGAAACATTTTCAAGCCCATCGGCTGCGATCGCGTGCTGCAGAGCAAGCTCCTGTCGCTAGTCGTAAACGCCCGAATACGTTTAAAGGCGTGAGTATTGATTAAACCTAGGCAAGCCAACGACAGATCTAGAGCCAGCGAAAAAGGGAGATACATCTAAACATGTATCCCCCACGAGTTTGCCACGAACAATTGCAGGTCGGTTGCTTCAGGCGATCAGAGTTATTTCCAGCCTGCCCGGTCAACAATTTCTACAACCTTGGGGTTATTGCGGCCGTAGGACGCTACGTTCACCGCATCAACCTTGAAGTTACCTAGTTCCGCCACAATCGGATCGACATTGACCCCTTCTAGCACCGGGTATTCATTATTGCCCGCCGCAAAGATTTCCTGCGCTTCGGGGCTAACTAGATATTCAATAAACGCGATCGCATTCTCGGGATTGGGAGCCGTAGCTAACACACCAGCACCACTGATATTCACGTGGGTGCCGCGATCATCTTGGTTGGGGAAAAAGATACCCACTTGCTCTGCTACAGCTTGCTCAGCCGGATCTTCAGACTTAGCTAGCCTTGCCCAGTAGTAGTGGTTGGCGATCGCTACATCACATTGTCCTGATGCTACTGCCTTAATCTGATCCGTATCTCCTCCTTCAGGCTCACGGGCTAGATTACTCACCAAACCTTCTACCCATTCCTGAGTCGCTTCTTCTCCCATGGTTTCCACCATCGAGCCAACGAGGGAAAGGTTATAGATATTGCCCGAACTACGAATGCAGACACGCCCCTGCCATTTGGGATCAGCTAAGTCTTCGTAGGTGGAAAGCTCAGATGGATCCACCGTATCTTTGTTGTAGACAATGACCCGAGCCCTGGTCGTTAGCCCAAACCAGAGACCGTCAGGATGGCGCAGGTTCTCAGGGATGGCGGCTGTCAACACATCTGACTCCACAGGCTGCAGCAATCCTTCCTGCTCGGCTAGCCAGAGCCGTCCTGCATCCACGGTCATATAGACATCAGCTGGACTGTTAGCTCCTTCGCTCTTGATGCGCTCCAACAGTTCATCAGCGTCCCCTTCAATCAGGTTTACCTCAATGCCCGTCTCTTCTGTAAACCCTTCGTACAGGCTGTTATCAGTGTCGTAGTGCCGAGATGAATATAGGTTGACAACCTCACCATCACTAGCCGGAGCACTGGCGGTATCGGGAGCAGCATCAGTCGCTGTATCAGTTGCTGTATCGGTAGGCTGACTGGCACAGCCAATTGCGATCGCCATAGCGGCTCCGGTCAATCCAGCAAAAAGCGTCCGTCGTTTGAGTTTCATCATGGTGTGTGGAATCTTGATGGTCCTTAGTAGGGATAGACAAGCTAGCCTGCAATAATTCCTAATACTGTCTATGCAGAGCTCAACTTAATGCAATTGATTATCAATTAATTTGTCCAAGAAGAACCATAGACGACCAATCATCCATTTGTCAACATGATCTTGCTGAAAATCTGATCGAGCTATAGGTTAATATATATTCTCAATAGATAGGGTTAAGCCGTCGCGATCGCCCCTCATCACACCTAGATGTTGGGGGATGTTGGGGGTGTGCCCTACCTGTGGCTATCGTCACGTTGCTATGGATGGCTAGAGATGCAGGCTTCGACAAGCTCAGTCCGAACGGATAGGGCAAGTTCAGCCGGAGCGATTGCGCCAGACTCCGGCTGAATGGGGTATCTATGGCTAGATAACTGTCATCATTTAGGGCGACTAGGGCGACGGAATCTAGGATGACGCTTGCTGAATTTGCCGCACAACGGTGAGTGCCGAATAGCTCACTCCCGCCGTACCTTCACCGGGATGGGTGCAATCGCCCACCAGCCAAAGACGATCCACCGGCGTGCGATTGGCAAAACCAAAGGGGCCAAAGGTTGGTACTCGCTGCCCTAGTCCGCCCACAGCTCCTTGA
>DATNRH010000334.1 GCA_036703605.1 Candidatus Obscuribacterales bacterium
AGTCGGGGATCTGGGGAGATAAGGGGGGAGCGATCGCATCGGACTGAGGCTTAATGGAATACCACCATTCTTTCAGCGGCTTCGGTAATTTCGCCCAATAGCAGGTGAGGATAATCGGCTCCTGGGACGCTTCTTTTCCCAAAATCTCAACGCTGTAGGAAGGACAGTTCTTGGCTCCAATATCCGGCACAAATCGCCGCCCCACTCGCCGCCAACTGGGTTCTTTGCTGCGCCACTGCAGCCGGCAGCAGGGCCAAGGTAGCTCTTCACGATCAAACAGGCGGCAGCAGGGCCCAATCACCCGATAGGTGAAATGTCCCCCGACGCTTTGAAAAATTTGCCCAGACTCTAACGGATGTTGCATCCTTTTCGTATTATGGCGATCGCCATGGGTCGTCCAACTAACATACGAAGTCTATGAGATTTTCGGCAACATGGGTTGAACATGGGTTGAATGTCTCTAGAATCTTGCTTCCAGAGAACTCTGAGCCTTCAAGTACTCGGTATTCACCCCAGACTCACGGGGCAGCGACACCTTACCCGTACGGGCAATTTCGCGAATGCCAAACCGGTTCAGCATTTGAGCGATCGCCACCATTTTGCCTGGATCACCCACCACCTCAAGGGTGAGTGTGTCATCCGCCACATCCACCACCCGCGCCCGGAAAATTTGCGCCAGTTCAATAATTTCGGAACGCGTTGCGCTGGTTGCATTCACCTTCAGCAACATCAACTCTCGCTCCACACAGGGCACTTCGGTAATGTCCTGCACCTTGAGCACGTTGATTTGCTTATAAAGCTGCTTGGTGAGCTGTTCAATAATGCTGTCATCGCCCGGCACCACCATGGTGATCCGCGACATGCCCGGTTTTTCCGCCGGCCCCACCGCAAGACTTTCAATGTTGAACCCGCGACGGGCAAACAGCCCCGCAATGCGGGTGAGCACTCCGGCTTCGTCTTCAACTAAAACAGAAATGGTGTGTTTCATAGCGGCTGTGGCGTTTTAAGGTGGAGTTCACTAGTTTACCGCGAGTCGTTGGAGGTCTGACCAGTGGATAGCACAATCCATGACCAGCCGATCAACTGGAGGTCGATGCCGTGATCATGAGAAAACCCCATGGATGGGGCGAAGGTGTGGCGGGTTTGGCAATGCATCAAAGCCTTGTGAGACGGTGCGTTACGGCTTTGCTTAAGAGCACTCTACGGAGCGATGGGAGATATGAGTGACGTACTCCCGACACCGATGCAAGCATACGGTGCGGGCTTCTCCCACGGCGCGAGTTTTACCTCTGGTTAGCCGATTCGAGCTTTTTATACTAAGGCATCTCCCCCATCCCCAAAATTGAACGCGATAGAATACAGAGGTGTTTGGCCGAAGCGGCCTTGTTTTGAGGTTCATGAGGGTTGACGGAATCTATGGCTGATCAAAAAGTTTTTCTCCACGGGCTCAAGTCTGAGCACTTTCGCCATCCTCTAGACTTACAGGCGACCCGATCGCTCCAGCAAATTCCCGCCCTCGACCTCGTGGTACGCAACCTCTTGGGCAGCGTTGCTGAACAGTTTTTCTATCTCGAAAATATTGCTTCTGGCATCTTGGTGAGCGATCGCCAACTGCCCGACATTCATAAGCTCTTGGTTGAAGCCTGCCAGGTGCTTGATCTCGAACAACCTCAGCTCTACATTCGCCAAAATCCCGCCCCCAATGCCTACACCCTCGCCATGCGCGGTAAGCAGCCCTTCATTGTGGTGCATACGTCCCTTGTGGATCTGCTCACCCCAGAAGAACTGCAGGCTGTGATTGCCCATGAACTTGGACACTTGAAATGTGAACATGGCGTGTATCTAACCTTGGCGAACTTGGTGGTGCTGGCCGCGGGACAGTTTGCGCCCTGGGGCACCCTGCTAGCCCAGAGCCTCCAAACTCAGATGATGGAATGGGTGCGCTGTGCTGAATTCACCTGCGATCGCGCAGCCCTCTTGGTGGTTCAAGATCCTCGGGTGGTGGCGTCGGTATTGATGAAACTCACGGGCGGCTCCCCAGCTCTGGCCCCTCTGCTCAACCTGGATGCATTTCTCGACCAAGCGCGCTCCTACGACCAAATGAGTCAGAGCGACCTAGGGCAACTGCTGAAAGAAGCGCAGACCAGCCAGCTCACCCATCCCCTACCCGTCCTGCGAGCCCGGGAAATTGATCAATGGGCCCAAACTCAAACCTATTCAGATCTTCTCGAACGGCGTTTAATGCGCTATGATGATCAAGCTACTAAGGGCGGATGGCGAAATTGGTAGACGCACCACACTCAAAATGTGGCGACTTCGGTCGTGGGAGTTCGAGTCTCCCTCTGCCCATACGATAAAATCAGTAGAATAGAACTAACCATCTAAGGTGAGCCTAAGGTGAACGACGTCCTGTCGATGAGCTTTGGGATTGCCTAGAATTAAACGACAACAAGGAGGACACCCATGGGTCAGCGGCTCAAGCGATGGGAATCTCCTCGGAAACCTGGACGCAATACCAAGGGGCGAGGCGGATCCGCACGACAACGGCAGCGACGCAAGCAGTTGCAAAACCTGCGTCAGCATCTTAAATCAGACTCTTCTCATACACAGACATCTAACCGGGAGGGCGATCGCCTTTCCGGTTTTGCTCTAGGTGCCGCCGAATTGGATAGTGCAAGGGCGGCCCTGGCCTGCTTGAGTATATTCCCCATCCCCTAAAACCACAGAACTGCAGTTCACCTATGCCATTACCATTGGTGTCGTAGCCTTCCGGCACGCCCATCTCAAGACGTTAGTTTCTACCCAGCATGGTGCTCATGCACTGTATTAAACGGTTTTAAACATTCTCTCAACACAGCGTTGAAATAGTCGCTAGAATCACACCATCATCCCTGGACTATGATGAGTTTTTCGGCGTAAGCTTTCTTCATAGGAGCTTCACGTAAATTCTGAATGATTGCGATCAAATCTGATCCATAGTAGAAGACATTGCTGAATTCGGTTGCATCGCTTCCATGTCAAAGGCCACTGATAACTATAGGGTGCTTGCCTAGAGGGATGAAAACATCTCCTGTTATTTGTCCATCTAGACAGGGTATTAACTGTTAGCGATCGCCTGGGTGAGCTGCTTTCAATCGCAGTTACTTTTTATCCCCTTTAACTATTTCCATTGATCACCATCTGTCACGCTGCATTCGAGACGTATGTCCTTCGTACATAACCTGTGTAATCTCCATTATTTTTATACTGTCTTGCCGTTCAGACAACGATTGGCAGGCTACTCGGTAGCTCTAACTTCCTATGGTCAAACTATCCTTAGATGGATGGATAGAGCCAGCCGAGCTACATCAGTGAGGGTAGCGTGATGAACAACCGTCTGCTCCAGCAGCACTTTGAGACTGCCAAGATCTCGTTCAAAAACCTTGAAGATGGACTCAGCGACTACTTAGCGTCTGGTAGCTCATCCCTGGCGGAATTAGTAACGGCTTTGTCGTCCTCCTTGGCTACCCTAGAACAAACCTGTCATTCGATGCAGCGTCGTAATGGGGAACTGGAGTCGTTTTATGAACAGGCACAGCAGCTCAATGCCGACCTTGAACAACAGGTACGGCAACGGACGGAGGAAGTGCAGCGTTCCCTTGACTTTGAGTCGATGCTCAAGCGCATTACCGATCGGGTGCGAGATTCCTTAGATGAAGGGCATATTCTGCAAACGGCGGTGCAGGAGCTAACGTTGGTGCTAGGGCTAGGGGGCTGTAATGCGTCGCTGTATGACCTAGAGCAGGGTACCTCCACGGTTTGCTACGAGTATATTGACTCGGTGCCCACCTCTCGTGGCAAGGTAGCCCAGATGGATCGGTTTCCTGAAATCTATCGTCAGCTACGGCGCGGCCATTATTTCCAGTTTTGTTCTCTGATGCCCAACCCAGAGCGAGGGCATGTGGCTTTGTTGGCCTGCCCTATTTTTGTGGATACCCACTCGCCCGGTGCTGGCGATCAGCAGGTGTTGGGGGATCTATGGCTGATTCACCATAAAAACTATGTGTTCAACGAATTTGAAATTCGTATGGTGCAGCAGGTGGCCAATCAATGTGCGATCGCTATCCGCCAAGCCCGTCTTTACCAAACAGCCCAAGCTCAGGTTGAGGAACTAGAGAAGCTCAACCGCCTCAAGGATGAGTTTCTGAGTACGGTGTCCCACGAACTACGCACCCCCATTTCCAATGTGAGGATGGCGGTGCATATGCTGCGCCAAAATGTGGATGAGAGTCGGCGGCAGCGATATTTTGAAATTTTGGAATCGGAGGCGGCGCGAGAGGCAGAGTTGATTGATGATTTGCTAGATCTCCAGCGCCTAGAGGTTGCTTCTTACCCTATTGAGGTGCAGTGGATTGATCTGGCCGTTTGGCTACCGGAAATCGTTGCGCCCTTCCAGTCTCGGGTGGTGAACCGTAAGCAGCAGCTATCGGTAGACTGCGCCTCGGCCTTGCCGGCCGTTCTCTCCGATGGCACCATCCTACGGCGGATCTTGGCGGAGCTTTTGAACAACGCTTGTAAATATACGCCCTCAGAAGGAGCGATCGCCCTCCAGGTGACCCTAGCCTCTACAGAAGCCCACAATGGCACACCGCCCCAGCCCTATTTGGTGTTCACCGTGCGCAACCAGGCTGAAATCCCCAGTAAGGAGATTCCCCACATTTTTGAGAAGTTCTACCGCGTGCCCTATGCCGATCCTTGGAAGCAGGGAGGGACAGGCCTAGGCCTGGCCTTGGTGAAGAAGCTTGTTCATCAAATCAATGGAGCGATCGCCGTGGAAAGTGTAGATGGCTGGACGATGTTTAACGTCAACGTTCCCATTGAGCTGGACGAATCCTTGACTACGTCCTAGCGCGAAACATCTCAAAATGGGGCAGCCATGGTGCCCCATGCCTCAGTCCCGGTAGGTGTCGTCTACCCTCTACCCATCAGCGATTAATCAGCGATCGCCCCAGCTACACTACCAGCCCGCGGATAGAGCTTCATCAGGGCCTGCACCTGCTCGGCATGGTAGGAACTGCGGGTGAGCGGCGAGGATACAACCTGCAAGAAACCAATGCTCTCGCCAAACTCACGCCAGGCATCAAACTGCTCTGGGGTGACAAAGTCCTGCACGCCAAGGTGCTTTTGGCTGGGCTGGAGGTATTGGCCAATGGTCAAAATGTCGCAGTCCACCGATCGCAGATCACGCATCACCTGCCGCACCTCTTCATCGGTTTCCCCCAGACCCACCATAATCCCAGACTTGGTATAGAGCCATGGGGCAATCTGCCGCGATCGCCGCAATAGATCCAGGGAGCGATCGTAGTCGCCCTGAGGACGCACCCGGCGATAGAGGCGAGGAATGGTTTCGGTATTGTGGTTCAGCACCTCTGGGCGGGCAGACAGCAGTGTCGCCAGAGCCTCCCAGTTGGCGCACAAATCAGGAATTAAAACCTCAATGGTGGTTTTAGGCGACAAAGCCCGCACCGCTTCAATGCAGCCGATAAACTGCGAAGCACCGCCATCAGGCAGGTCATCCCGATTTACCGAGGTAATCACCACATGGTTGAGCCCCAAACGTCTCACCGCTTCAGCTAGACGCGTCGGCTCGGTGGGATCCAAGGCCTGGGGTTTCTTTTCAAAGTCAATGTCACAGTAGGGGCAAGCACGGGTGCAGGCGGGGCCCATGATCAAAAATGTGGCGGTACCGTGATGGAAGCATTCGCCAATGTTGGGGCAGGAGGCTTCTTCACAAACCGTATTCAGCCCTAGATCACGGAGCGTGTCTTTGACACTGCCAACCCGTTGCCACTGGGGCGCTTTCACCCGTAACCATTCTGGCTTTACTGTCACGTTCACGACCTACTGATTCTTACCAAGACCCTCATTTTACCAACAGTCTCCTGAGTTTTGCAGATCCCCTGCGGAGAATCTCAGCTTAGGTTATAATGTCTCAGTGCTAATGACGGGATGTGGCGCAGCTTGGTAGCGCACTTCGTTCGGGACGAAGGGGCCGCTGGTTCGAATCCAGTCATCCCGATTTTTCTAAAATCTACTGCGGAAGCGCTTTGTAGCTGACGCATCAATTTTTGGATGCCTCTAACCTAGGCTATGTCCTGATGGCTGTGGGAATTGTGGTGGTTGATCAACCGGATGGCAACGTCCGCTGGCAGCGATCGTGAGGACGCCGTTTGTTGTAAAACAAGATGTAGCGATGAACCCACTGCACGTAGATTTGCTCCGTGCGGCAAGAGGAGTGCTTCAGACGGCTTCACGCAATTGGTCTAGCAGCTTCCTAGGAGGAGGCTGCTCTATGACAGCTCCATATGCAAGTATCAAATACAACGCTAACAATACGCATGTACTTTTATGATAAAGTGGAGTACATACGAATCTTTGCTGTCTATCTGCCCTAGAGAGGGCTATTATGCAGATTATTCGCCGCCTATCTACCCCTAGAGGGTGATCAGACGACCAATAATGTGCCTATTCGCCTAGTAAGAGGTATATAGGCACATTGGATCAATCTAATAAGTTGTTGACCAGTAAGGTATCACAGCTCCTAGCCTCTCAACCTTGATCACTCTTCTAGATGTTTCTGCCAACATCTTAGTGTTGCAAGCTCGGTCAACACATAGCACTATGCGGAGAACGAAAACGATTCGGTTACAAAGACCTGTTTTCGTTGTTGGTCTGCATTCTTAGCTTCAAACTGAACTGAGAAGAACTATATGTAGTCATTCTAGAATTAATGCATGCCTGCGCTTAGAAAAATGATGAGTAGCAAAGCAACCTTAGACTTTTGTCTGAATTTAAGGCATAAACCCAAGCCATGACAGGTTCCCGAATTAAAAAACCAAACGCTAGCACTTTTCCACTCGAGGATCT
>DATNRH010000335.1 GCA_036703605.1 Candidatus Obscuribacterales bacterium
TCCCCTTCCCCGTTGCCTACTGGTATGAACCCGAAAATTTTGCCGTGCTCGACCATTGGCAACAACGGCTCTGGATTGCCACCACCGATCCCCATGGGGGCGATCGCCTCCAGTACCAACTAGAAATATCCTTACCCAACACCCCCCTCACCTTACCTAGGATGAACCGCGCCAGCTATGCGACCCAAGCGGACGACTACCAATCTGCCGTGCGTCGTGCCCAGCAGTACATCCAAGCGGGCGATATCTTCCAGACCAACCTCTCCTTGCGATTTGTCACCGCCGGTCTTGCCGACCCCTGGCAAATTTACCGTACCCTACATCAGATCAACCCCTCCCCCTTCGCTAGCTACTGGCAAACGCCCTGGGGTGCCGTGATCAGTTGTTCCCCCGAACGTTTAGTCCATCGCGCCGGTCGGCAAGCCCAGACCCGTCCCATTGCCGGTACCCGTCCCCGAGGCACAACGCCAGAGAGCGATCACCGTTACGAACAAGAATTGCTCAGCAATGCCAAGGAAAATGCCGAACACATCATGCTGGTCGATCTGGAGCGCAATGACCTAGGGCGAGTTTGCGACTGGGGCACGGTGGAAGTCGATGAGCTGCTGACCATTGAGCGCTACAGTCATGTGATGCATCTGGTGAGCAACGTCCGAGGCATGGTGAGTCCCGATGTTGATGCGATCGCCCTGATTCGCGCCCTTTTCCCCGGCGGCACCATCACCGGCTGCCCCAAGGTACGTTGCATGGACATTATCGAAGAGCTAGAACCTGTACGCCGCAGTCTCTTTTATGGTTCTTGTGGCTATCTCGACTGGCGCGGACATCTGGATCTCAATATCCTGATTCGTACCCTTTTAGCAGTACCTGACGCACCATCTCTCACCGGCGCACAACCGTTTCATATCTATGGGCAGGTGGGTGCAGGCATCGTCGCCGACAGTGATCCTGGTTTAGAGTGGGAGGAGTCCTTGCAAAAAGCCAAGGCTCAACTGGCGGTTCTGGCAGGCTAACAGCCTGTCACAGCCCACCTCCATCCTTCAACCCAGGAAGACGGTGCGTTACGGCTTCGCCTAACAGCACCCTACCCCGCTGAATCGGTCATAGATAGGATAATCTTCTCTACCTCACGTTCATCAGGCAACCAAACCTAGAAAATCTCGAATTAGATACGTCATAGCGCTCTGAACCTGCTGATTATGTCCAGGATATAGGCATAGCGTTTCATCGCCCATTCTAATCTCTATCGACAGCCAAGATGCAGGTGGAGGCTCATTATTATCTTTAGTGACAGGCTCAACAGACAAAATCCTACTTAATGGATAACGAATAATTTTTGGAGGTCTTCCAGGAAAAATTGCCGGGGTAGAACAGGTGAGAGTGCCGGCTTGTTGGTCAAAGGTATAGGTTGCATAGCGACCACCGCCCAACCCTCTGGCGATTAAGATGCCTGTGAAGGGCAAGGCAGCAGCGATCGCTCCCAATACAAGCGCCGGCCATAGCACTGAACTAGCGAAGAACACAAAGGCACTGGCCACCCCAAAAAATATCAGAGGTTGAATCACCAAATTTTTAGCGCTGGGTGTTCCTCCATAGCTGTAAAGTCTTGCGCCATCAAGAATCACCAACTGCTGTGGTGAATGAGCTAGCACCTTCATCGATGGGTTAAGAATTTGGCGTGACTGCATATGTGTTGGCGCTGATGACCTGAAAGAACCCACGAGTTGCACCTATCAACGAGAATAGCTTAACCGTATGAGCAAAGAGTCGGGCGATCGCTCTCTTTATCTCCTATAGTCCTATCGTTAACCCCCAGCAACCTATCGTATCAACAGCATGTCCACAGCGATCGCCCCATCAACCTTGATGCCCCGAGTCGGCCTGTCCAAACTCAGGGGCATTGAGCTTAGGTAGCATCTGAGGCGGGCCCAGATCGGTTAGTTCATACCCTTGAGGATAACTGCGTTGCGGTTCATCCATGTAGAAACTAGGCGTTTGTCGAGGAGGTAAGTAGCGGAGGATGTTACCCCGCGATCGCAGCGCTTGCTCTACAACCTGACGCTGCCAGGGTTGAGGCATGGGAAAGCCAAAGGCGTTGATCATGCGATCATCCATAATGGCATAAACAAAGGGACGCACCAGTGGACGCAGGGGCTGGGGAAACCAACTGAGGAATAGGTTTAACGTAGATTCTCCTACCCGCTGGTTAGCTGCACTGTAGTGAAAGTGCTGGCGCTCATAGTCTAGGTTATAGGCTTCAAAGGCTTCATAGCTGCTGGGAATATCTTGAATATGCATGAGCTGCCCGATGGACAACCAAAAATAAAATAAAGCCTGCTTTTCTAAGGAGCTTAAGGGACGCCAGCCAAAGCGCTCAATCCATCGCACCGGCTCATAGATAAAGGTGGAGAGGACGTAGAGGAAATCAGCATTTTGGATAGGAAAGTGCCCGTGGATCTGATTCATCCGTTGAATCACAGCCTGCCCCTTAGGAGAGTCATATCCCCATTTGAGAATCATCGAGACCATCAAACCTGTATCATCGTATCGTTTTTGGGGATGACGATGAAATTCTGCCGTGCGATCTAAGAGGGTCGCAACACTGGGAACACAAAAGGTGCGGAATAAGGCAATTTCCAAGGCACGAGTCGTGTCCCAGGGAAATTCATAGCCAGCAAGCTGCCGACAGATGTCGCAGGTATCCCGCACTGGGTCGAGCTGTTGAATAGCATGGAATCGATCAAGTCGTTGCATACAGATTCTCACATGGGCATCAAAGGGACTACATCCATGAATAACGCCAAGACATGCCTCCAACCTCAGCCTGTGATATCAATCACAGGATAGGCATGGATCGATCACATCAAACGCTGACTGACTTCACACAGTAAGGGCGATCGCCTCACGTCGCCCAAGCGCCACTTGGTCCACAATACAGTCACATCTACAAA
>DATNRH010000336.1 GCA_036703605.1 Candidatus Obscuribacterales bacterium
ATGTGTATAGCCTCCGGCATGGCTTCGCTAAAGCGACAGCGTAACGCATCCAAGCCTCATTAACCGTGCGTTACGGCTTCGCCTAACAGCACCCTACATTGGAGCATGGAGCGACGTCGAAAGGCTTGCCAATCGCTACATCCTCCCACTTGTTAGACGGTCAGCCATCTGTGGTTGAGAACCTGGATAGATACAGCGAAGCCCGCGCATCAGCTGAGTCTGTCAAGGTCTCAACCTATGCACGGGCTATTGAACGATGAGCCAATCTAACCAGACTTTAACGACGACAGATTAGAACAGGCCCAGGGTCAACGAAGTGTCGATGGGGAAGGTTGCACCAATACCCAGCCACAGGGTAACCACAGTACCAAACAAGAATACGGTGGTTGCCAAGGGACGGCGGAAGGGGTTTTGGAACTTGTTCACGTTTTCAATGAACGGAATCAACATCAAGCCAACGGGAATCGCGGTTTGTAGAGCAATGCCCAAGAGCTTGTTGGGTACAACCCGCAGGATTTGAAACGCGGGATAGAGATACCACTCGGGCAAAATTTCGAGGGGGGTAGCGAAGGGATCTGCTGGCTCACCCACGAGTGCTGGATCTAGCACACCGAGAGCAACACAGCAGGCAATGGTTCCCAAGATCACCACCGGGAAGGTGTAGAGAAGGTCATTCGGCCAGGCAGGCTCACCGTAGTAGTTGTGCCCCATGCCTTGCTTCAGCATCTCGCGTAACTTGGGATCACTGAGATCCGGTTTTTTGAGAATTGACATGATTCTGCAGGGTTCTCCTTAAATCTCTGGAATAAAAGGCTATAGGAAGGATATGAAGACCAATGTATCGTTAAGATTCAGTCTATCAGACACGTTGATAGAGGGTCGCCTAACGTTAGCAAAGCCTAACAGAGGCTGGCCTTACAACGGGCCCGAAATCCCCTGCTTGCGGATCATCAAGAAGTGCAGCAGCATGAACACTGCAATCAGCCAAGGTAGTACAAAGGTATGCAGGCTGTAGAAGCGGGTGAGCGTTGGTTGACCCACGCTAGCACCACCCCGCAGGAATTCCACCATGGTGGTACCCACGATCGGAATAGCTTCCGGTACGCCAGACACAATTTTCACAGCCCAGTAGCCCACCTGATCCCAAGGAAGCGAGTAACCCGTTACCCCGAAGGTCACAGTGATCACCGCCAAGATCACGCCGGTCACCCAGGTTAGCTCACGGGGCTTTTTGAACCCACCGGTGAGGTATACCCGAAACACGTGCAGGATCATCATCAGCACCATCATGCTGGCAGACCAGCGATGGATGGAGCGAATCAACCAACCAAAATTCACGTCGGTCATGAGGTATTGCACGGATGCAAAGGCCTCGGTGACGGTTGGTTTGTAATAAAACGTCATTGCGAATCCAGTAGCGAACTGGATAACGAAGCAAGTTAGCGTAATACCGCCCAAGCAATAAAAGATGTTGACGTGGGGCGGGACATACTTGCTGCTGATGTCATCCGCGAGGGCTTGAATTTCAAGCCGCTCATTAAACCACTGGTAAACTTTTGAGTCAGTTACCTGTTTAGTAAACATGAAGCCAGAGTTCCAAACAAAGCATTGTTACTAAAAAATGTAACATAGCACTCATGCAAATCTACAGGCTGAGCCACTGAATCCTGGCTTTTCCAATCCATAGTCTACTGCAATTGTTACATTTCATAACAACTTATTCCATTTTCATCCCCGACGGGTTCCTAATGTTAAAAAGTGTGGGTACTCGATGAACCAGCATCAACCAGAAGCAGCGATCGCTCCCGCGTTGTGCATCAGCCTTGCCAGCAGTCCCTAAGCCCCCTACCCATCTTGGGTTTGCCCCGGTTCTGCCCTCTCCTCCCCAACCCATAGATGTAGCCCAGATCTAGGCATCTGGGGTCACTTCTCGTTGAGCCCTAGCCAATCTTTTTCGATCAAGGCTAAGATTTGATATATGAGAAACCGCCTTTTTCAAATTAGCCTTTCTTTCATCGTGATGCTGGGTGTGGTTCTTGGACTTGCTGTTCCAGGAAGCTATGCCTTTAGTGATGAACAGCAGCTTTTAAGTGAGGTGTGGCGCATTGTCGATCGCACCTATGTAGACGACACCTTTAATCATCAAAATTGGTGGTTTGTGCGGCAGCGATCGCTCCGACAACCCCTACCCAATCGCGATGCCACCTACGATGCCATCCAGCAGATGTTGGCGAGCCTGGATGACCCATTCACGCGGCTGCTGAAGCCCGATCAATACCGGAGTCTGCGCACCAACACCTCGGGTGAGCTGACCGGCGTGGGCCTGCAAATTGCCAAGGATATGGAAACCGGCGACCTGCAGGTGATTGCTCCCATTGAAGCGTCGCCAGCAGATCAGGCAGGTATTCAACCCCGCGATCGCATCATGCAAATCGACGGCAGACCGACTCGGGATCTCACCCTGGATGAAGCGGCGGATCATATGCGCGGGGTGATTGGCAGTCCCGTAACGTTGACCATTGCTCGGGACGAAGAGCCAGCCTTTGATCTAACCCTAGTGCGCGATCGCATCACCCTCAACCCGGTGTATGCAGACCTGCGCATTCAGTCGGATGGCTCGCAGATTGGCTACATTCGCCTAAAACAGTTCAACGCCAACGCGGCGGTCACGGTGGCCGATGCGATCGCTGAATTTGAAGCGGCACCGGTGGATGGCTATATTCTTGACCTGCGCAACAATCCCGGAGGGCTGCTGCAGGCCGGCATTGAAGTGGCGCAACTGTGGCTTGACGAAGGGCCGATTGTCTACACCGTGAATCGTCAAGGCGTGCTCGATACGGTGGAAGCCAACGGTGAATCACTCACCGACGCGCCGCTGGCCGTGCTGGTCAACCAAGGTACAGCTAGTGCTAGCGAAATTTTGGCAGGAGCCCTGCAGGATCAGCAGCGGGCTAAGCTGGTGGGCGAGCGCACCTTTGGCAAGGGTCTCATTCAGTCCTTGTTCAACCTATCTGATGGCTCAGGTCTTGCCGTCACCATTGCTAAGTATGAGACCCCCGACCACCACGACATCAACCGTCAGGGCATTCAACCCGATCTAGTGGTGCAACCCATCGCCCTCAACCGCGAAGACTTTGGCACCGATCGCGATCCGCAATATCGAGCAGCGGTAGACCTGCTGACCAACCATGCCGTCGTGGCCAACGCTGCCTAACCTCAGTCGCACCTATCACGACCCACTCCATGGAGCGATCGCCCTTGATCGCAGTGACCCAGTGGAGTGGCTGTTGATTCAACTGATCGATACTCCAGCCCTGCAGCGGTTACGACGCATTCGCCAACTGGGCCCTGCCAGCCTCACCTTTCATGGGGCAGAGTCATCCCGGTTTACCCATTCCCTGGGCGTGCTGGCGATCGCTCGTCGGGCCTTCGATCACCTAGCCAATCGCCACCATGAGCTGCGACCTCATCGCGCAGCCGTCCTCTGTGCTGCCCTGCTGCATGACGTGGGACATGGCCCCTTTAGCCACACCAGCGAAGAGATCTTTGGCTGCCACCACGAAGTATGGACGCTGCGGATTTTGAAGGAATCCCCATCGGTGCGCCACCTTTTGGATGCCTTTAATCCGACCTTGATCCAGCAACTGCAGCAGATTTACAGCAAGGAGCATCCTATCCCCTGCATCTGGCAACTGGTATCGAGTCAGCTCGACTGCGATCGCCTTGATTACCTGATGCGCGACAGCTACATGACCGGAGCCTCCTACGGCAGCTTGGACATCGATCGCATCCTGCTGGCCCTAGACTACGATCCCGCCAGCCAGCAACTGATCGTGCAGCGCAAAGGCATGGCGGCCATCGAACATTACCTGATCGTGCGCTACTTCATGTATGCCCAAGTGTATAACCATCCCAAAAACCTAGCCGCCACCTGGGTGCTGCAGCAAGCGATGGATCGGGCTCGCCAGCAGTCGTCCCTGACCGCCGATGACACCGTCACCGCCTGGCTACACCAGGTGGATCACCTGACCCTAGAGCAATACCTAGCCACCGACGATGGCGTTTTTCTCTACCACCTGCAGCGCTGGCAGCAGCATCCTGACCCCGTGTTGGCGGACTTATGCCGACGGTTTATCCATCGAGATCTGCTCAAAACCCAAGACCTCACCGCCTACAGCCCTAGGGAACAGCAGGACATCCTCGCCGCTGTTCACAACCAGCTAGAGCAAGCCGGCTGGGCTAGCCGATGCTACGCCGGTTTACGCACCACCGTCAGCCGTGGCTATACGCTCTATCAACGAGGCATCCAAATCCAAACCGCCGATGGACTCAGGGACATCAGTGACCTATCTCCCTTGGTCACCACCCTAGCCCAGGACGTCCCTCGGCACTGGCTGATCTATCCCCGCGAAGTGGATATCACCGAATCGGTTGCCGCTGCCCGCTGCACCTCCATCTAAATCCCAGATCTGAACTCCAAATCTGAATCTTTGTAAGCAGTCAGGAGCGATCGCCTGGGAATCTGGGTAGAGTAGCAGCAGGAGTGGGAGCTATGCCCTATCCTTAAATGTTCGTTCAGGTATCCATCCGCTTGAATCTATGCAAAGTCAAGACAGTGTTACCCAACTAACCGTCTACTATCTAGACGGCAGCAGTGAATCCTTCAATATTTTTGACGCGATCGCCGGCCTCGACGCCGAGGAGCAAGATCCAGCCATCGATCTAGAACAGCTTCTTCAGCAGCCTCTCTGGGTGTTTCACCTACCCGACCAAACCGTCATGATTCGGTCTGAGACGGTATTGAAAGTTGAAGTGAAGCCACCTTTATTGCACATCCAAGGGGCCGGCGTGATCAACAACAGCGATCGCGTCACGGCCCTGACCCGCATGAGGTAGCCTGGCTCGGGCGGGCCTGCCCCGCCCCATAGATTGACCTAGAGTGATCTAGTTCAAATAGCCGAGGGATTTTAGCCCAGCTAGCACCTTCTCGGTGCTTTCCTCCAGGGTTTCCAGATCCGTACGGCATTCAATATCTGGCTTGAGAGGAGCTTCATAGGGATCATCAATCCCCGTGAACTGCTTAATTTCGCCAGCACGGGCCCGCTTATACAGTCCCTTCACGTCGCGATCTTCGCAAACTTCGAGGGGAGCATTCACAAAAATCTCTACAAAATCACCAATTTTTTGGCGAACCTCATCACGAATGTCGCGGTAGGGAGAGATGGCAGAGACCAAAACAATCACACCGTTGCGCGTGAGCAGATGGGACACAAAACCAATACGGCGGATGTTTTCGTCACGGTCTTCCTTGCTGAAGCCCAGCCCTTTGGTGAGGTTCTCGCGCACAATATCCCCATCTAAAATTTCTAGGGCATAGTTTTGTGCTCTTAGCTTCTCCTCAACCGCCATACGAATCGTCGTTTTGCCGGCTCCGCTCAATCCCGTAAACCAAACGGTGACCCCGCGTTGATTTGCTGCCATAACGTTCATCCTCGTGGTACACATACATAATTCGGCTAGGTGGCTTGGTCTGCCCCGCAGTGCCTGCTTCCTAACCCTGACAAACAAGCCTTTTTGATACTACGTCGTTTTTGTGTAGAAATGCGTCGTTTTTACCGAGGTTTGCCCAACAACTCTAGGGATCAGAGACGCTGAGATAGGTCCCCTGCCTACCTCTATCCCCCCATATCTCCCTTGTTCAGGACGTTAACGCTAAGCCCTGCTCGATCCAAGATGGATCCCATGGATCACGCCGATCCTTAGGGAGATTCGTCCCCAGTCTCAACGCCATCCCAACGTCCTGCCAACATCGGGCGATCGCTCTCCCCTTGCCCCCATCCCCCTATGACCTTATTTGAGCAGCATCGTCAGCGCCTGCTGTCCACTGAAGCACCCCTGGCCGCCCGGATGCGCCCCCGTACCCTCGATGATTTTGTGGGTCAGGATGCGATCATTGGGCCGGGGCGGTTGCTGCGTCGGGCCATTGAAGCCGATCAGCTTTCCTCCCTAATTTTCTTTGGCCCACCGGGCACCGGCAAAACCACCCTGGCCCAGATCGTGGCCAACACCACCCGCGCCCAGTTTATTCCTCTGAATGCCGTTCTAGCCGGGGTGAAGGATATTCGGGAGGCGATCGCCTCGGCCCAAGACCAGCGCGGCATGTATGGCCAGCGCACCATCCTATTTGTGGATGAAGTGCATCGGTTCAACAAGGCTCAGCAAGACGCCCTGCTGCCCTGGGTGGAAAACGGTACGGTAATTCTGATTGGCGCGACGACGGAAAATCCCTATTTTGAAGTCAATAAAGCGTTAGTCAGCCGGTCGCGGGTCTTTCAGCTTAAGCCCCTAACCGACGATGATCTGCGCCAAGTAGTTCACCAAGCCTTGGACGATCCTGAACGGGGCTATGGCGATCGCTCCGTCCAGCTCGATCCTGATGCCCTAGAGCATTTGATTCATGTAGCCAACGGCGATGCCCGCGCTTTGCTGAATGCCTTGGAACTGGGAGTAGAAACCACGAGCCCCAACGATCAGGGCATCCTGCATATCACCCTAGCGGTTGCCGAGGATTCGATTCAGCAGCGGGCGGTGCTCTACGACAAAGAGGGAGACGCCCATTTTGATATCATCAGCGCCTTCATCAAAAGCGTGCGCGGATCGGATCCTGATGCGGCGCTCTATTGGCTGGCCCGCATGGTCTATGCCGGAGAAGATCCGCGCTTTATTTTCCGCAGGCTGGTGATTCTTGCCAGTGAAGACGTGGGTTTAGCCGATCCCCAAGCGATCGCCATCGTCAATGCCTGTGCCCAAGCCTTCGATCGGATAGGGATGCCCGAGGGACGCTATCCCCTAGCCCAAGCCACCCTCTACCTAGCTATGGCGGCCAAGTCCAACAGCATCATGGGTTTCTTCGATGCCCTCGCAGCCGTGGAGCAGGAGCGGGAAGCGGAGGTGCCCAATCCCCTGCGGGACGACAGCCGCGACAAGCATAGCTTTGGTCATGGAGCTGGGTACCTCTATCCCCACGCCTACCGCGACCATTGGGTCGCCCAGCAGTATCTGCCCAGCAGCCTCCAGGGCCAGGTGTTTTACCAACCCTCTGACCAGGGCTACGAACACCAGATTCAGCAGCAGGTGGCCCGGCAGCGCGAGGCCCAGTTGGCCGCTTTGGTGGACAGCAGCGACGCTCCCGAGGTGTTGACCTTTAGCCCTGCCGATGTCTCCACCGATCGCTGGGTGCAGCGATCGCTCAGCCAACAGGGGCATCATCTGGCCCAAGTGCGCGATCGCCTGTTTGATCTGGCACACCTGCAGCGCCATCATGTGGTGATTGCCCTCAATGGCGGCAGTGGCTTGCTGACCTGGGAGGCGGTGCGCCAAGTGCCCGAGGGCGGTGTCTATGTTTGCGTTGCCCAGACCAACGATCAAAAAGCACTCCAAGAACAGGCCAACGCCTTACCCGACCTACGACGACCGATGATTCTCCCCGTCGCCGCCACTGATCTAGGCCATTGGCTGGCAGAGCATCAACCGGATCTGCGGGGCGATCGCCTCTTGGGTCGCAATGCGATCATGACCACGATAGATCCAGCCCAACTTCTTACCTCCCTGCGGGCTTGGCTGCAGGCGGATGGACAACTGGTGTTCGCCGAATCGATTCCCCAGCAAACGCAACGACTCTATGCGCTGCTCGATCGCTTTCCAGACAATCTGTATTCACAGGTTTCTATGGCGGAAGAGGCGATGTATCAATCTGAAGATCTACGTCTTACCTGGACGGCAGATAAGCTGCGATCGCTCCTGGAAACCAATGGCTACAGCGCAGATCTAACCGTAACCGTGACCCAAACACCCCTGCGGATCACCCCCGCCCTGCTCCAGCGCTGGT
>DATNRH010000337.1 GCA_036703605.1 Candidatus Obscuribacterales bacterium
CGTTTTGTCGGTACTCAAATAAAACGGGCAAGAGCTCAGGCTTTGAGTAGTAAACAGCCAATGTCGCAGCAAGCGATGTCTTGCCTACACCAGAGTTGCCGACTACGTCATTAGCATAGTGTGGCCTTACGCAGGAGTAGCAGGGAGCGCTGTGCCCGCACCTCAAGTCGCTGCGAGAAGTAAGCCACGACATTCGCGGCTGTCACTCCAGAGTCGTAAATAAGAAGCAGAGCCCGCTCTTCTGCTAGCTCTAGAGCATTGGCCTCCAATTTCAATTCTTTCAGGTTCCCCAAGAGACCCACGCCAACTGGAATGCGCTTCAGCGAAAGCCCTGAGAGTGAGAATGAACCAAACCTCTCATATCGAGCCGGATGATGCTCTGCGGTAGGCTATCAACCAGAGAATTAGCTACCTGATCGGTAATCGCGAGGTTCCTTCCCTCGCCCTCAGATTCCTCGCTGTCCGATTCGAAGTCCTCTTTCCGGTAGTGGCCAAAGTCCAATTCCTCAAGAGACACACAGTGGTGAAGTGCAAAGGCAAGGGCAAGACAACCTTGCTCGCCCAGACCAATACCTACTGCATTAGTAGGCCTGCGTGCTTTGTGGAAACGATAGGCTGTCCGGGATGGGGGGAGGGGGAGGTGTGATCTCACTAAACTCAGTCATAAGTTGAGAAGAAGGACTGGAACCCGGAATGCATACCAGCCAGTCGTAGCACACGAAGATGAAGAGGCAGCCCTGCAGCCAAGGCCACAGCACCCTCGTCTCCAATGGGATTCTTGCTAAGATCGAATATTTCTAGGGCGATGGGCAACACTCCAGCAAGGGATGCTACTGCAGCTGCGGATAACGAACACTCTAGTGGGTTAACAAACCGGACTTACCGGAAAGTTCCAGTATCTTCAGTTGTGAAGGCATGCCCTTAGCCAATTCAATCGCACCTTCATCTCCAATGGGGTTGAGGCTAAGACAAAGTTCCTCCAAGGTGAAGGGCAGCACGGGAAGTAGAGCTCCCAACC
>DATNRH010000338.1 GCA_036703605.1 Candidatus Obscuribacterales bacterium
AACCGGCTGAAACCATGGTTACAAATCTAGATCACGATGCCATCATGCAGCAGCTTTGCCAATTGTGATCTACGTATCGACATAGGACTCGTCCGTTATTGTGGCAAACCAACCGGGAACTGAGCTGAAACGCTCGAAGTATCGACTCCTAGGTTTAGTTGGACAGGGGCAGTTTGGCCGCGTGTTCTGTGCGGCACATCGCAGAACCGGACGGCTAGTTGCCCTCAAGAACTTAGAGCAGCAGCGGTTCCCAACCCATAAGTTTTTGCGTGAACTGCGATTCTTGCTCAGTTTGCAGCACGATAATATCGTCACCTGCCAAGCGCTGGAGCATACGGCAACGGGGCGGTATGTCGTGATGGACTACTGCGAGGGCGGTACGATGCGGGGGGTGATGAATGATGATTATCGCCTCAATTTGTTTGAGGGCTTGTCCTTAATCAACGATGTATTAGCTGGTTTAGAACATGCTCATCTGCGAGGCATTGTTCATTGTGATATTAAGCCTGAAAATATTTTGCTGAACCTGCGCATGGGGGGCTGGCGTGCGCGGATTTCTGACTTCGGTATCTCGAAGCTCAGTCAGGAGCTGCGGTCAGATGAGGAAACTGGCAATACGGGTTCTCCTGCCTATATGGCTCCTGAGCGGTTTTATGGCCAGTATTCGGCTTCATCGGATCTATATTCGGTGGGGGTGATGCTGTATGAATTGCTCACAGGCGATCGCCCTTTTCAAGGCACGCCATCAGAACTCATGTCGGCCCACCTCAACACGCCGCTGCAGATTCCTGACTCAGTACCAACGGCCTGTCGATCTATTTTGGCGACGTCCCTTCAAAAGCTAGCAGCGCGACGGTTCCGCACGGCTGGGGAGATGCGCCAGGCGCTCCAAGAGGCGATCGCCCTGCTTCAGGAAGAGGCGGCACGCACAACAACGGTCAAGCCACTGCTACAGTTTGTCGGTGAGACGTCTGTGAGCGGCTTTAGCTATGAGCAAGCAATATTGCTGAAGGCTCCTGTTTATTGCTTAGAGCATGACGCTGAAGTGCCGATTGATCTGCAGCTTTTGGCACCGCCACCCCAGCGAATTTGTCAGCAAGTGGGTCAATCCGTGAAATGGACGGTGGTGGCGGCCAATGCATCCCAAGAATCAGAAGAGTGGCTAGAATGGCGTAAGCTACAGATGCCTGAAATGCCTCGACAGCTATGGTTACGACCCCAGGGATGCTTTGTGGCTACAGAGCGATCGCTTTCCTTGTTACCCATCTTGGATGTATCCCATGGTCATGAGCCTCAAGTTCAGTCGATTCTATCCATGGATCAACCTTTTTGGGCTGATGTGGAATCAGGGGGGCGATGGATAGCGATCGCCACTAATGCCACCTATCGACAGCAGCAGTCTAACTCGGGTTCAGCTTCTCCAGTATCGCCAGATAAGCTAGGAGAACCGGATATTAACTGTGCTATGGAGAGTACACTACAGTTTGTGCGATCGCCTTTGTCGGGTGATTTAAGCTTGCCTGATCAGCCCATTCGTTTATTTAAGCCGGGGCGTTGCTATAACGTACAACAACTGATTGCTTTAGATTCTCGCCACGTGGCTGTGGTTGCTCAGCGAGAACCAGAATCTGACACCAGTACAACGCCAAAAGGTACCTTAATCGAGATATTTAACCGACGAGGACATGTCCTAGGATCATTAGCCATGCCAGTTTTAATGGGACAAGCCATTAAAACACCGACCCCCTATCGACTATTGGCACCAGATGCCTACAATCCTCATGCTTTATTAATGCTGGATCTCAAACCCTATCGCATTAATCGTATTGGAGTTGAAATTCAGCCTTATCTCTTGGCTGCAACTACGTGGGGCTATGTGGTGGTGGATCAAGAAGGACAAATTCTGTTGCTAACTGGATTTGGCGATCGCATTGAGCGAATTAATGGCCCGAAGTCTCCGACAGCGATCGCGATGCCCAACCCTCATACGCTACTGCTCGCCACCTGGAATCAAAGCCATGGCAGTCTCTACCGAGTGAATCTCAAACAGTTGGACATTGATCTATTATTTTGAAGTCGGCTTGGGGCTTGTGCTGATGAATCGCATTCAGACTTAATGAGACCGTGCATTACGGCTGCGCCTGACGGCACTCTACATTAAAAGTTCCGAAACTTCCTGCAACGTTTTCGGGATCATACGCATCGAGCAGCGCCACAGTTGCCATCGTGTGATTGGAACATAGCGACAGGATGACGGTTACGCTTCCTTGAGGACAAAAATCGCGCGATCGCCTATCTCTGAAATACCAGCATTGGAGTCCCCGATGACTCTTTTTTGCAAAGGCGATGGCTGAAATGATGCCAGGAGGCGGACTTGAACCGCCGACACGAGGATTTTCAGTCCTCTGCTCTACCGACTGAGCTATCCCGGCTTATAAAATCGGCTAGGCGTAAGCTGCACCGAAATTTGCGCTTGTTTTTTAGCGCTTCATTAAGCTAGCAGACTGACTGGATCCTTGGCAAGCCATTTGACAAACTTTTTTTGAAACCTGGGGAACATGGTTCAGGGCGATCGCGCTTCTTGGTCACCGGGCAGCGGTGTTCAACCATGCCCGGTGCTTGCAGATCGGCTAGTCTACTGGACGGAGCCTTGTCACTTTGAGTTGAAACGAGCCGGAGCCTTGACCAGCATAGGGCCGCACTCGCAACACATAGGTGCCACCCTGGACAATTCGAGCAAAGAGGAGCGAATTGGTGCTGCCATCAGGGCCATCATCATTTTCGCCAAAGGTTGAGCCATCAGGTGAAATGAGCGTGATGATCGTATCAAAGTCATCGGAGATCAGGTCAATCACAATGTGGTCGCCTGCTTCAAAGGTAATGGTGTAATCGCGCGCAAACCCTCCAAATCCAGTCGGAATGTCACTGTCACTCAAGACATCGGTGAGTTCAGTGCCACTCTCAATGGGCATGGGACTATAAATGGTTTGACCCTGGGCTTGGGCGGGTTTTGCCATACCGGTTAGCCCAAGGGCAATGAGCATGACTGGAACCCATGATTGCAATACGGTTTTAGACATGGTGCTTAATCTTAAAATCTTGCTTTTTAGGACTCCGACGTCCCCAGCGTGATCTGACTATGGGGTTGCTAGGGGGTAAGTGGTTGACTGCCATAGACAGCTCTGGCGTACATCCCAGGTGGGATGGGGCCAAGAGGTTGCTTGGGATAGGTCTGGTTCCAGGGAGACAGGCTGGAGTCATGATTGGGTAGGTTTTATGCCAACCCAATATCAATCGTGTTCATTATGCATCATTTTTGAAAGGTGCTCCGTGATGGGGGCGATCGCCCAGCTTCATGAGGGTTGCTTGAGCAAGAAACAAGAGATTTCCATCACTTCTGGCAATAACCATGTAAGATTTCCTTGCATTCCTACCAGACTGGGTGCGCTGGTAAAAACTATTAGCTATAACTTAATGGTGATCAACCCTGGGACAGGTGTGAGGAAAACATGGTTCGTAATCTTATCTTGAACATTCTGCTAGCTGTGCCGGCAACGAGCCTCCTTTGGTTCACAGCATGGCCAACCATCGCTATGGCATCAGATGAATGGCAGGGAGGTGATCGCACAGCTTCTTGGTTGTCTGATGACCTTCCTGCATCTGATGACCTCTCTGCGATAGAGAGTACGCCCGATCTGCTGATCTCCCAACAGGCTCTACCTGCCCCTCAGGAGGTTGTCACACCCAGTGCAACGCCAACCCAGTTAATTCCAACCTCAGATCCGGCAATTAATTCGCACTACAACGGGTTTGTGGTCATTCCCGACAGCGCCCCCACTGAGCTGATTCCAGCGGATAGCCCCGCCAGCAGCGATCGCTCCACCGCATTCCCTGCACCTCAGCCTGCTCCCTTAGCCCCGAGTCCTACGGTCAGCCCTCTTGCCCCAAGTCCCACGGCTAGCGATCGCCCTACAGTACCAGAATCTCGTCCTACGGCCACCACTGCCCCTGTAGGCTCTGTGGGCTCTGTAGCTGGAGAGGAAGGTTCTATGTCTCAGGTAACCTCTGTGACTCAGCTATCCGACGTAGCTCCCACGGATTGGGCCTACCAAGCCCTGGCGTCTTTGGTGGAACGGTATGGCTGTATCGCGGGCTATCCAGATGGCACCTTCCGGGGCAATCAACCCCTGTCTCGCTATGAATTCGCTGCTGGGCTGAATGCCTGTCTCGATCGCATTAGCAGCCTGCTCTCCGGAGGGGGTGTTGGTTCTGCTGATCTGCTCACCCTGGAGCGTCTGCAGGAAGAATATGCCGCAGAATTAGCCACTTTGCGTGGGCGGGTGGATGCGTTGGAAGCCCGCACAGCGGAATTAGAAGCCAATCAGTTTTCGACCACCACCAAGCTGAATGGCAACGTCATCTTTGCGACGGCAGCAGCACTGGCTGAAGACTCCCAATTCAGTAACCAAGCGACCTTTGGCTACCGGATGCGCATGAATTTTGATTCTAGCTTCACGGGCAGCGATCGCCTTCGGATTCGTCTTCAAGCCCGTGATTTTCGCGAGTTTGAAGGGGATACGATTGGCTTCTCCTTTGGTGGCGCATCGGGTGATGATGATATTGAGCTAGACAGCTTGTTTTATGACTTTCCGGTGACGAGTCGGATTGATGCACGCATCGGAGCCAATGGCTTAGCCGTGGATGATCTCGTCTCCAGTACGATTAGCCCGCTGGATAGTTCTACCGACGGTAGCCTGTCTGCCTTTGGCTTTCCACCGCAATACAGTTTGGCAGCGCCAGGCAATGCGGGAGCCGGGGCCATTGTTCAGGTCACGAACAATCTCAGCTTGGACTTTGGCTACACAGCTAGTAATGCTTCCAATCCTCAACCATCCAATGGTTTATTCAATGGTGACTTTGGCATGATTGCCCAGCTCACCTTCCTATCCTCTCGTTTTGATGGTGCGCTCACCTACGTGCGAGGCTATAGCACCTCTGGGTTTGCCACAACCGATCCCGAAACTGCCAATACCTACGGCGCTCAGATTAACTATCGACTCAGTGATGCTATTGAGATTGGGGGCGGGGCTGCCTATATTGACAGTAGTACAAGCACCAGTGATCTTGATATTTGGAGCTATCAACTGACCCTGGCCTTTCCCGATCTATTTGGTAGCGGTCATCTCGGTGGCATCTTAGTGGGTGTGCCACCTCGCATTGCAGATGCGAGTGTGAATGATCAGCGCATCCCGGCTTTGATTGAGGACGCCTCCCTAGTTGTGGAAGGATTTTATCGATATCAGCTCAACAATAATGTGTCCATCACGCCTGGTCTCATCTGGGTTGCGGATCCTGGTAACGATAACTCGATTAGCGATAGCGTCATTGGTACCATTCGCACTGTCTTTCGCTTCTAAGCGATCGCTGTCCGATTGCTCCAAGACCTCGATACAATGGGAGTACACGTCGCACCGACTGATCTTGTCATGCGCCGTCCATTCATCGAATCCACGATACCCACGCCTATGACTACTGCTGCACCCGCCAAGACCCAGTATGAAGCGGTGATTGGGCTAGAGACCCATTGCCAACTCAGTACCGCCACCAAAATTTTCTCCAATAGCTCCACGGCTTTTGGGGCACCGCCGAATACCCACATCGATCCTATTTGTATGGGTATGCCGGGGGTGTTGCCGGTGCTCAACGAGAAAGTGTTGGAATATGCGGTGAAAGCGGGGTTAGCACTCAATTGCCAAATTGCCCCCTACAGCAAGTTTGACCGTAAGCAGTATTTCTATCCTGACCTACCGAAGAACTACCAAATCTCCCAATATGATTTGCCTATTGCCGAACATGGCTGGCTGGAGATTGAATTGGTAGACAAGAAAGCCGGTACCTCTACGCGCAAGCGCATTGGTATCACACGTCTGCATATGGAAGAAGATGCTGGCAAGCTAGTTCATGCAGGCAGCGATCGCCTGTCGGGATCCACCCATTCCCTGGTGGACTACAACCGTGCTGGCATTCCGCTGATTGAGATTGTGTCGGAGCCGGATTTGCGATCGGGGCAAGAAGCAGCAGAATATGCCCAAGAGCTGCGCCGGATTGTCCGCTACCTAGGGGTCAGCGATGGCAATATGCAGGAAGGGTCGCTGCGCTGTGATGTAAATATTTCTGTGCGTCCTGTGGGTCGGGCGGAATTTGGCACGAAGGTGGAGATCAAAAATATGAACTCCTTCAGTGCCATCCAAAAGGCGATCGACTACGAAATTGAACGGCAAATTGCAGCGATCGAAGCGGGAGAGCCGATTTATCAAGAAACGCGTCTCTGGGAAGAGGGCTCTCAGCGCACCATCAGTATGCGCCTGAAGGAAGGCTCTAGCGACTACCGCTATTTTCCTGAACCCGATCTCGGCCCCATTGAGGTATCGTCGGAGCAGCTCGACGGCTGGCGCGGTGAACTGCCGGAACTGCCTGCCCAAAAACGCCATCGCTATGAGACAGACTTAGGTCTATCCGCCTACGATACTGGTGTTCTCACGGACGATCGCTCCATTGCTGAATATTTTGAAGCAGCGATCGCCGCCGGAGCCAATGCCAAACTGGCGGCCAACTGGATCACCCAAGACATTGGCGCTTACCTGAACAATGAAAAGAAAACTATCCGTGAGCTGGCGCTGACACCGGAAAGCTTAGCTGAGTTGATTGACCTGATCGAAGCGGGCACCATTAGCAACAAAATCGGCAAAGACTTGTTACCCGAGCTGCTCACCCAGGGCGGTTCGGCTAAGGACTTGGTTGAACAAAAGGGGCTGGTGCAAATCTCCGATGAGGGTGAGCTGGCAGCAGTGATTGACCAAGTGCTGGTAGAAAATCCCGACGAGCTAGCCAAGTATCGGGCGGGCAAAACCAAGCTGCAAGGCTTCTTTGTCGGTCAGGTGATGAAGAAAACCAACGGTCGCGCCGATCCAAAGCTCACCAATAAGCTCCTGAAGCCGAAGTTAGACGCCCAAGACTAGAAGGCTCCATCACCCCAAGATCAGCTACCTTCTAGCGACTACAGTGGCGGAGCGAAGTCGTTAGTCTTGAGGACAAGCTCCGCCAACGTGAAATATCTCCCGAAGGAAGAAAGCCAACAGCCAGCCAGCGTTCCCTGAGCGAAGTCAAAGGGAACGCTGGTGACCTACGACAGGGTAAATGACTGTCGCTTGTTTACCGTGAAGTAGTGACACTTTCCACCTTGCGGATAAACAGATCCGTGAAGATGCTCAACACGGTGCGATCGCGAGTGATGATATTAGCGCTCACCGACATCCCCGACTGCAGAGGCACGCCATTCCCTCGGATGACGAGCTCCTGTTGATCGAGCCGTATGGTGGCGGGGAAAGAATAAAACTGACGAATTTGATCCGGCGGCAGGGCATCGGAGCCAATCCATACTAACTCGCCTTTGATGTCGCCAAACTCGCTAAATGGGAAGGAATCCACCCGCACGTCTACCGGCATACCGGTGGACACAAAGCCGATATCCCGATTGGTGATAAACACCCGAGCCAGCAGTTCATCGCTAGGCACCAGCTTCAGCACGGGCTCTGCTGTATTACCCACCACACCTTGAGGTTGAGCTTGGAGGTCGAACACAATGCCATCAATAGGAGCACGAATTTCTTGATATTGCAGATTCAGCTCTGTTTGGCTGAGCTGGCTTTCGATCTCCGAAATCCGCTTTTCATTTTCTACGATCGCTTTATTAAGCTGACCGTTGATCTCCGAAATCCGCTTGTCGTTCTCGGCTATCCGGTTCAGAATATCGGTGTTGGAAATGGCGACAGCATTCTGAAACTGCTCCTGGCCTTGGGCGATCGCAAACTGAAGCCGCTCCTGCTCAATCTCTAAACGATCAACCTCTGCTTGGCTGTTATCAACTTCTTGGACTTGACGAGTATATTGCAGCCGCGCGATTCCCCCTTCCTCAAACAATGGGGTAATGTCATTCAAAATAGCTTCATTGGTTCTGAGATTAGAACGGGCAGCCTGCAATTGAATATTAGACTCCTGAAGCTGACGCTCAAGTTGAGCCACCTCAAGTTGAGAGGCCGAAATGCGGCTGCTAGCTTCGGCTTGTAGGGCCTGCAGACGGAAGGCTTGGGCTGGTGAGAAGGCTGTGCCATCTGTTGAGCCTGTGAGCAACGATCCATAAAGCTGGTTTTCGGCAATCAGCGTTGAGCGGCTCTCCGTTAGGGACAGAACTTCAGGAGAAAGGTCAAGATTCAACACATCTTCGGAATCAATGGGAAGATTACCCAACTGGGCTCGGTAGAAGCGATTTTCTTGCTCTAGGGACGTTTTCACCTCCTGCAAGGATTCCAACTGGGCATTAGATGCGCGGGTATCAAGACGCATGAGAACATCGCCCTGCTGGACGCGATCGCCATCTTCTACCAAGATTTCCTGCACGACGCCATTCACCGGTGCTTGTACGTCCTGGACGGCTCCTTGGGGCTCTAGTTTTCCCGTGGCGGGGACAGCTTCTTCAACCTTAGCAAAGGCTGCCCAGAGCACCGTAAAGGTGGTGACGCCTACGATGCCCCAGATGATCGCATGAGACCAGCGGGCGGTTTGTTGCAGAATCACCGGCTGATCAAAATCGTCTTCTGTGCGGATGGCGCGACTGCCGTTGTTGCCTGCGTCATGGTCTGAAGGTGGTTGACTGCCGTTAGGTGATGCATTGCTGTTGCCGGCCATGAGGGCAGCGAGGCGCTGATTGTGTCCGTTTGCAGATTGAGTCATGGGTCAGTCCTGTAAGAGCACTAGGATCACGATGAAACGGGCAAGGGAGAAGCAATAGGGTTGAATGCAAGCCTTTAGAGTTGCGCTTCTTGCTGCTGATAGAGGCAAAAGTAGCGACCGCGCAGGGCCATGAGTTCTTCATGGGTGCCAATTTCTACAATGGAACCTTTATCCATCATCAAGATGATGTCAGCATTGCGGATGGTGCTGAGTCGGTGGGTGATGAAAAACACGGTGCGATCGCGGAACACTTGGGCTAGGTTGAGGCAGACCTGACGCTCCGAGTCATAGTCAAGGGCGCTGGTAGCTTCATCCAAAATCAACAGGCGAGGTCGTTGAAGGACGGTGCGGGCGATCGCCACCCGTTGCCGTTGCCCACCCGATAGGGCCGAGCCTCGTTCTCCAACCCGTGTGTTATAGCCATTGGGCAATCCCATAATGAAGTCATGGGCGGCGGCGGCCTTGGCGGCATCAATAATTTCCTCGGCTGTCGCTTCGGGATTGGTCAGAGCAATATTTTCCTGTACCGTACCGTCAAACAGCAGGGTTTCTTGGGGCACAATCCCCACCTGTCGCCGCAGGGAATACAGCTCGACTTTGCCAATGTCATAGCCATCGATCATAATCCGCCCAGACTCTAGCTCATAAAGCCGCGGCAGGAGCTTCATCATGGTGCTCTTCCCAGAGCCGCTCAGACCCACAATGCCCACGAAAGAGCCGGGCTGAAATTCCACGCTGACATTTTTCAGTTGAGGCGGCCCGTCCTTGGTAAACCTGAAGGTGACTTCATCGTAGGTGACTCGTCCCTCAATTTGCGGCATGGGAATATTGAGGCGATCCAGTTCATCGGCTTCGGGATTGGTATCCAAAATGTCGCTGAGCCGCTCAATGGACAGGCCAATTTCTTGGAAACTTTGCCAAAGCTGGGCTAAACGCAGAAGTGGCCCCGTCACATACCCGGAGATGATCCGAAAGGCGATCAACTGACCGAGGGTGAGCTGGCCCTGCAGCACTAGGTAGGCACCTACCCAGAGCACCAATAGTCCAGAGAGCTGGTTGAGGAAATGGCTGGCCGAGCCTGCGGTGGTTGAGGTAAGCACGGTCTTGAAGCCAGCACTCACGTAGCGGGCATAGCGCTGCTGCCATTGCCAGCGGGCCCGCAGCTCCATATTTTGAGCCTTCACGGTTTGAATCCCCGACATCACCTCCACCAGGTAGGACTGGGTTTCGGCGTTGCGTTCGGCTTTGACTCGAAGCTGCCGACGAATCAGCGGCGAGGCGATGACGGCTAGACCTACAAATAGCGGAATAATCGCCAAGGCTACCAGGGTGAGCAACCAGCTATAGATGAACATCACCACGATGTAGATGACCGAAAAGAGGGCATCCAAGACCACGGTGAGTGCTGTTCCGGTGAGAAACTGGCGAATATTTTCTAGCTCGTTGATCCGTGTCGATAGCTCTCCCACGGGACGGCGATCGAAATAGCGCAGCGGCAGACGCAGCAAGTGATCAATAATTTCGGAGCCCAGGGAGAGGTCAATACGGTTGGTGGTATCAACAAAGAGATAGGTACGTAAACTGCTGAGCAGGGCCTCAAACACCGCCAGCACCACCAGAAAGATCCCCAAGACTTGCAGGGTATCGGAGCTGTTTTGCACAATTACCTTATCGATGATCACCTGGATCATCAACGGATTGGCTAGGGCAAAAAGCTGGACAAAGAAGGAGGCAACGAAGACCTCGGTCAAAACTCGGCGGTAGCGATAGATGGAGGGCAAAAACCACTGCAAGCCAAATCGCTGTTGAGGCGTTTGCTGGGTTTTCTTCAGTAGCAGCACCTCGCCTCGGTCGGCGGGCTGTCCACCTTCGGCAACGCCGCCCCAACTGCGAACTAGGTCGCTGGGTTTCCGCCTCAGAAGCCCCTTAGCTGGATTGGCGATGACCAGTTCTTTCTCGTTGGCTTCATAGACGACGCAAAGCGCGCCTTCCCACTCGATGAGCGCCGGTGCTTCAATGCGGCTGAGGGAGGTAAGGGGCACAGACACGAGTTGGGCATTGAGTCCCATAAACTCGGCTACAGAGCCTGCTAGATCAAGACTCAGCCCGCCTGTGCGCTGGATTTGATCGTTGAGGACACGATGGACAATATCCCGCCGAAAGGGAATCTGCAGATGGCGGCTGAGCATCTGGAAGCAGGCCATGGCTCCGTCTAGAGCACCCTTGCCACGAATGAAGGGGTAGGACTGACGACCAGTTTGTTCATCGGTAGCCCGGTTGGGCAATCCTTGGGCTGCTACTGGATGGGCGGGTGCATAGGGTAGGTCGATGGTGGTATCTGATACGTCATCAAAGGCTGTTTGGGTCGCTACCGGAGCTTGCGTGGGATTGGGCCGGATGGCGGCTTGGGTCAACAGGTCGGATGGAAAGCCTACGAGCCGAGCATCGAAGGAGCCGGTAACGTTGATTGAGGCGTTGGCGGTGGGGTTGATGCGACTGCCGACGGGGTAGGTGGAAATTGCGCCGCCGCCACTGACGAACCAGATGCGATCGCGCTCTAGCTGACTGGCTGGGGTCGTGCCTGGCGGCAGGTTGTAGACAACAGCCTCGGGTTCGGCCTTAAAGGTGAGTTCTTTCAGGTCAGCATTGCCAATGGCTTGACGATGAATTTCAGCCCCGATTAAATCAAATGCTTCTAGGATCGAGCAGCGGGAGCGAAACCCTTCTGCAAAGGCTGGTTCTCCCGCTAGAAGCCCTAGAAATTCATTGGCAGGTAAGGTCAGGCAAATGGTTTCTACGGAAGCGATCGCTGTTTCACAGGGCAGACCGCGCACCAAGCTCACCCAACCCAAGACTTGACCAGCCGGCACCATTTCGAGGGTGACGGGGCGATCGGTGCGGGGATCATAGGCCAGTAGCCGCGCCTGTCCTTGGTAGATAATCGATAGCTGAGCCGGCATGGTATCGCGCACGACAATGGGCTGCCCCATGCGATACCGCAGAAGCTGAGCCATATTAGCAATGCGGCTTAGGACAGTATCCGGCAGGCGATCGAAGGGCGGAATAGCCGCTAAGAATTCCTTAATCGATGATTTGGTATAGGTCATGGGGCTACTGAGACCGTTGGAGGATGCTGAATGGCGTGTAAGTCAACTTGGGCAAGCTGTTCATTGAGCCAGGTTTGGAAGCATTCATTCAGCAGGCGCGATCGCATGGCGTCATCGAGCTGAGCTGGCATGAACCGCTCTAGGCGTACGAGCACGACCCATTCTCCTACTTGTGTGGGAGGGGCTAGGTCTCCCGGCTGGCTGCTGGCTAGAATTTGGGCTAAGACAGGGTGAGGAACGCTCAGTTCTACGGGGCCAATCAGTCCATCAGTTTGGGCTTCTACTCCCTGGGAATACTCCCGCGCTAGCTCGGACAGCGGTTGCTCCCCTTCGGAAATTCGAAAATAAAGCTCGCGGGCAATTCCTGGATCTTTTACCCGAATTAGGGAGTATATCACCTTATCCAGACTGCTTTTGCGCTGTAGAAAGTAGGACTCTAGCTTGCCGCCCCAGGTTTCTTGCTTAAATTTTTCAATCCGGAGTTCTCGGGTAGCTAGGGCCTCAAGCTGCTCCGGCGTCATGCCATATTGGCTGAGCCAAGCTTGTCGTGCTGCTTCCTCGTCTAGTTGATTCTGCGTATAAAATTGTTGACAAGCTGCAGCCTTTTCGTCTTCTGTACAGACAATTTGAGCGATCGCATCATCTACTAAGATCGCTTGGACGAGGTTAGGGAGCATTTGATACCCTGCCAAACACGATAGCAGTTGCTCCGGATGAATCGATCGATTGGCGATCTTAAACTCTACCGTCATTGATGTGTATCGCTCCACGTGATGCCGTTAAGAACTCCATGATTTAGTTCCCATGGTTAAGATCTCATCTGAGGATTAAGATACCCAAAACTGAGACCCGTTTCTCGCCCTTTGAAAAAATGTACCTTAATCTTGAGGGATAACTGTCGCTCGTTGAGCAAACCTTCAGGTAATCTTTATTAGGCTTTTGAACAGTCAACGTTGCTAAAAATGACATTGCTCAGGAAAAATTCATCTGGCTATTAGAGTTCCCCTCTAGAGTGAAGAATAAGCGCGATCGCCCCTAGGCATCATTCTGCTCTATCGAAGAGCTGATCTGGAATCCGAGGATGATCTCTGCACAGCTCATAGCAGATTGTTTCCATGCAATCGTGGTGGTTACCCTGTTGAGTGGTTTGTCATAACCATAATCCTTGAGATGGTTTGGCAACATGGCTTCATTGAAGGTTCATTGTAGCTGTGGTCAGGGCCAGGGCAATCTCGTAGGGGGAGCAGGATGATAGCGATCGCTCCCTAGTGCTGTTGTACTTCACTGGCTCTCTTGTCCGATATGTTAGCGTTGATGATCATGAAGTCCGTTCGCCAGCTTGTGACAACCACTCTGCAACCTATTTGGGCAGCCCTAAACCCCAAATCGCTTCAGTTTCGCTTGACCATTGGAGTTACCTTGGTCTCGCTCTGTGGTGTCGGCAGTATTGCCATCTGGACGGCTTGGAAGACCCAGCGGTTGCTCATTGATAGCCATAAGCAATTGACGATTGAAGTCATCTCTCGCCTGCCTCAAGATGTGGAGCTTTATGCCGAGATGATGCCCTTGGATCTGGCTATCCAACGGGCGATTGATAATCGTAGCCTGCCAGGATTAATGATTGTGCTGGATCGTCCATCGGGAATGATGACCCCCACATTTGCCGATGACCTTTTTCTCCAGCGGGCCAACGCCTTAGCGCAGCGAGGCGATCAACTCACGCGCCTCGATTCAGCCATTCAACGGGTGGGCGATCGCTCCCTGGTACTCTGTCGAGGGCCCTTAAGGGTGGACGGTAGCAACTTAGGCACCCTGTACGTTGCTCAAGATATTACCGAAGAACAGGTGATGTTCATTGCCATTATTCGCAGCCTTTCGTTGGTGAGTTTACTGGTGATGATTGTGATGGCAGTAGCGCTGGCGGTTTACGTGCGGCGATCGCTCCTGCCGCTGAAGCAAGTAGGACAGCTCACCCGCAATGTTTGCCCCGACACCATCGGCATCCTCAAGCTGCATCTACATGCGGCCCCGACGGAGGTGAACGAACTGGCGGAAACCTGTGATGATATGCTCCAACGGCTAGCGACCACTTGGGATCAACAGCGCCAGTTTGTCAACGATGTTTCCCATGAACTCCGCACGCCCCTAACCATTGTTTCTGGCTATCTACAGAGCACCCTGCGCCGCAGCGCTACCCTGACTGAGTCCCAGAGAGAAGCCTTAGAAATTGCTGCTTCTGAAGCTAATCGCACGATTCATTTACTAGAAGAACTGCTGGAACTAGCCCGCGCTGACTCTGGCAATTTTCACTATCATCTAGAAACCATCTCCGTGAATGAACTGATTGCTGAACTCTGTAGCATGGTGCAAGGGGCAGGCGATCGCACCTTGAAAATCGAGTCTCCGTTGGATATCTGGGTCGAGGGCGATCGTCAACGACTGAAACAGGTGTTGATGAACCTGATTGACAATGCCCTGAATTATTCTGCCCCCCATCAGCCGGTGATCATCCGAGTGGAGCAGCACCAGGGGCAGGTGGCGATCGCAGTTCAAGACTTTGGTTGTGGTATTCCTCTGCAACATCAGTCGCGAATTTTCGATCGCTTCTATCGTGTCGATGAAGCCCGTGCCCGCTCCACTGGGGGCTGTGGTCTAGGGCTATCGTTGGTGAAAACCCTGGTTGATGGCATGGGCGGGCGAGTCAGCCTTGCCTCCAAGCCCCACGAAGGCAGCACCTTTACTGTTACCCTACCCTTGGCATCCTCAACGCTATGAACCCCCATATCCTTGTTGTCGAAGACGAAACTAAATTAGCCCGCTTTATTGAACTGGAGCTGGGCTATGAAGGCTATGACATCACGGTTGCTCATGATGGTCTGGCAGGGCTAACGGCGGCCCGCGACATTAACCCAGATCTGATTATTTTAGATTGGTTGATGCCGGGGCTCACTGGCCTAGAGCTATGTCGGCGGCTGCGGGCCACGGGCTCGAAAACCCCGGTCATTTTGTTGACCGCCAAGGATGATATTAGCGATCGCGTGGCGGGACTAGATGCGGGAGCGGATGATTATGTTACCAAACCCTTTAGCATCGAAGAACTGTTAGCCCGAGTGCGTGCCCACCTTCGCCGCAGTCAAGATGATGATGATGCCGATGTGCTGCACTTTGATGATTTATCCCTCAATCGTAAAACCCGTGAGGTATTTCGCGGCAAGCGGCTGATTGAACTCACGGCTAAGGAATTTGATCTATTGGAATATCTGATCAGCAATCCTCGCCAAGTCATTACCCGCGATCGCATTCTTGAAAAAGTTTGGGGCTACGACTTTATGGGCGATTCTAATATTATTGAGGTTTATATTCGCTACTTGCGTCTGAAGCTGGAAGCGGAGCAGGAGAAGCGGCTGATTCAAACGGTGCGCGGGGTGGGTTATGTGCTGCGGGAGTGAAAGGAGAGCGATCGCCCTTAGTGTGACTCAAAGAGTATTCGATGGCTAAGGTTGTTATCAAGCCTGCTTAAAGCGTTACCCAATTTGTCGATCAAAAGATCTCTTGCTGACCTGCATCCTTACTTCATGCTTACCTTGATGGCATGGAAGAAATTCTCTAATTCCTGTGAACAATGATCTAGAAGGTGATCAGAAGCAAGCTTAAGACTAGGTGACAATCGTAAGACTCGATTGAGTAGGGTCTGTAATGCTTGATCAATATCTAACTCCTTTAGTTGGTGGATATAGAGCAGTAAATCTGGTGGATGATCCCACAAAGCTTCGACTAAGGCATCACATTTAATGTCGTAGCTCAGAAAGGCAAAGGGGACCCGGTTGGCCAGGCAGAAAATGCCAGCGTGCCCTTTGGTGACCAGAGCAATGCGGCAAGAAGCAAAGGCTTGGCTCGTTTCCTCAAACGTGGTGGGATTGACAATGTCGAAATCCTGCTGAAAGCGATCGCGTAACCGCTCCGCATCTGCCCGCTCTGTTTCAGAATGGCAGATCCATTTCAGGGGCTTGGTTTGGTTTTGGGCATCACTGCGAAACCGGAGGGTGGTAATTAGGGTGCGGGCAACGTACATCAACTCATCATGGTAGTGCTGGCAGGCGGCATGACGAAACGGTAGGTTTAGACCAATTTCATGGGTTAGTGCTACTTGGTGCTGCAAGCGTCCTGCCAGAAATACGGTAGGACATCCGGTTAGAAATACCTTATGGGCATCCCGCTGCAGCAAGCGTCTTGCCACAAACCACGATCGCACGTCCCGCACTGAAATGGCTGTGGCTGCGTTGAGAGCCGCCGTGAGGTGATTGGGTTCATAGGCTGAAAGCAGGGAAAATCGGGTGGGATAGTTGTTGTGTTCATGGAGGTTAACAACCCCAAACCCGAATAAGACCAGGGGAATTCTTAGCTTACCCCAGCTTTCTATCTGAGAAAAAATCCGTGGCAAAAGGTGCAGAGGATGAAGATAACCTCCAGCACCAATGACTACCAGATCATAGGTTTGATTAATGCTGTCAAGTTGATTATCTAGAGATGTGTTTTGATCGACTAATGCTCTGATGTCAACTAAGTCTACCGTTAGATGCAGTTGGTGTTCTGCAAATAATGGAATCATTGCGTCCATGCCAAGGCGATCGCCTAAGTTATCATAGCTGGGCAAGCAAATATGTAGCGCTGAATAATTTGGCATAGCGGCAACCTAGGTGACGTAAGAATTAGGTAATAAACAAAAACTTCAGCGGATGAACCTGGTGCTAAGTGGGAGGACGTAACTAGTGGCGCTCCAATTCTGATGAGACGAGGGTTGAGCGATGTCGAAACTCGGTAGCTTCATTGAATGGAGTCCACCTACTTAAAACATCCATTCCAGACCAATGCCCACACGCCGATCGCTCTGTCTAGCCCGCTGCCACTGTAGATCGGTCGAGACGCGAAGATCGGATGTCACAGCATAGCCTGCGGATAGGGTGGTGAGACTCACCTCCTGGCTGCCACCCGGATTCACCCAAGTTTGGCTGAGGGCTAAGTCGGCGGCACCGGTGCGTGATAGGGACAATAACAAGTGCAGACCGACGTGGGCTCCATGGCGGCGATCGCCCTCCCGTTCTATGGATCGATAGCCCACCACCGGCGCAACATTCACATAGCTACCCAGGGGACGCAGGTAGTAGCGTAGGTCTAGCCCATAGGCTTGGCGATCGCCCTCAAAACTGCCTTGGTAGTCGGCGCTGAGAGTGAGCCCTCGCGGCTGAATCAAGACATCTTCGACCCCCAGATAGAAGCCGCTGGCGTCAGGATCCGAGAGCCATTGTGCATAGCCTATCCGCAAGCGTGGGCGAAAGCTAGGATCATGGCGAATATCCTCGGCTAGATCAGGCACCTCATCCAGCCAGCGCTGCAGGACGGGGCTTTCCTCTAGAATAATCGGATCTAAATCCAAATGCTCGGCGCTATCAAGAGACACTTGGGCGATCGCCTTCCCAGACAGTAGACTGCTCAGCCCGATGAAACCCAGCATCCACATTGTCCATAACCAAGGTTGCCATCTGCGCATCGCG
>DATNRH010000339.1 GCA_036703605.1 Candidatus Obscuribacterales bacterium
TAGATGAAAGTGGGCGTAAATTCAGCAGAAACGCAAGGTGATCCAGGGAAACCGGAGAGGATGGTAAACCGTATCGTCATCGTTTTGCTGGCGATATTTGTACTGGGGTTTCTCAGCGTTCCCCACATGCGGGTAATAGAAGCCCGTAAGGAAGGAATGCGGTTGGTTGAGCTGTTAGAAGATTACAAGGTCGAGCATGGGACCTATCCGGACAACTTGCAGAAGCTAGGTGTCGAAATCACACTTGGCAGTGAGGGTGCACATGGAATCCGGTATCGTCCTTATAGCGAAAATGCGGAGTTCACCCTGGCATGTTTCGGTAGGATCCCCCTGACGTTTCTTGAGGTCAAAGATGTATATAGGTCTGAAACAAGGGATTGGAGGACGATCCGCGATTAGTCCTCCGGCCGATCGCTGTGTGGTGCGAGAAAGCGTAAGATGCTTACAAAAAAGGAAGAGCTCTTCTTGCAGCATGTCTCCTCGAAACACCGCTATACCATCATCACTGGGTTTGTCCTGTGCTTTGCCGGGGGACTCTATGGTGTCTGGGCCGTGCAGCAAATGGACCCAGGGCGTGCTCCTGACCCGCACAGCGCTTTTGACCGTCCCATTGCGCGGTTGGCGCTTCTGGCCGCGGGCTACCAAGAGCGGCTGAGTGAGCTTGAACCGCAGAGCGAGCGCGAAAGAACTGTGCTCACGCACCTCAAGGCCCAAACAGATGCATCGGGTCGTTTAATGCTCATGTTGGCTCGATTCATGTTGGCCAGCATGCTGATGACAGTGGGGGTGGTCTTTCTCACCATCGGTCTGACACAAAAGCAGTTCCTGGATATTATCGGAAAGTTGCAGAAGGTTCCTTAACCACCTCTGGCACATGCGTTGCATCACCTTGGCGGAGAAGCCGGCGGGGCCAGAAGGCCATTTTGCTTGAGAGCCTAAGGCGGGGTAAAATGATCAAGCGGGGGCGGGAAAATGAGTCCCCAACACCGGGGATGACAGG
>DATNRH010000340.1 GCA_036703605.1 Candidatus Obscuribacterales bacterium
TGCTGAAACGGAGAAGTACGCTCACGTCACCTATTTTTTCAACGGCGGTATTGAAGATCCACTGGAGGGAGAAGATCGGGAATTGGTGCAGAGTCCCATGGTGGCGACTTACGATCGCGCTCCTGCTATGTCGGCTCAGGCTGTCACGGATGTGGTAGCGGCGGCTCTTGCGAAACAAATCTATTCCTTAGTCGTCATTAACTACGCCAATCCTGACATGGTAGGTCATACGGGCAATATCGACGCTGCGGTGCAGGCCATTGAGACGGTCGATCACTGCTTAGGGGAGTTGCTCGATAGTGTGGGTAAGGTGGGCGGTACCACCATCATCATTGCTGACCACGGCAATGCTGAATATATGTGGGATGAGAACAAAAATCCCTGGACTGCCCACACGACCAATCCAGTGCCGTTTATTTTGGTGGAAGGCGAGCGGCGTAAAGTTCCAGGGCATGGTGCTGATGTGGTGTTGCGCTCAGACGGACGATTGGCAGATGTTGCCCCAACGATTCTTCAGTTGCTGGGGCTGCCTCAGCCGGATGAGATGACGGGTAAGTCAATGATTGACTCTGCTGCTATGGATGTGCGCCCGAACCGAACGCCGGTGCGTCTGTCGATTTAAGGTTGACTGGGGATCGATCTAACGATAACTCTCTGTGTAGGTGGCGGGTGCGATCGCTTGCCTGCCACTCTCGTCTATAGTCCGGTAAACATCGGTAGAATAGTTAGAATATGCGCGGGATCAAGCCCTCCTCAACGTGGGGATGCGATCGCTCCCCGGTTTGGGCTATCCCCGCTCCAAGGTTCTGTTGACAACATGGTGTTATGGCATTAACCAATATTTTGCAGATTATTTGGGCAGGCTCTGCCCTCGGGCTGATTATCCTTGTGCTGCTCCATAGCCCCAAGGGTGATGGTCTCGGCGGCCTAGGTGGACAAGCCCAGCTTTTTACCAGTACCAAGAGCGCTGAAACCACGCTCAATCGTTTAACCTGGACTCTGACCGTTGTCTTCATGGGCTTGACGGTTATTCTCAGTGCGGGCTGGCTAACGCCTGCGGGCTAACCAAGGCTAGAGCGTTGTAGGCTACCTATGGATAATCGACGGGGATGGCTAACTCGAATGCGTCGATGGCCCCTAGTCTTGCTAGGGCTACTGGGGTTGATAGCGGTGTTAGGGTTGGGGAAAGCGATCGCTCAAGATGCTCCACTGTTGCCGCCCCTCTCGGTTTACCCCTTGCCAGATTCCTTGGTGGCCTGGAACCCTGACAGCAGGGATGACTACTTTGATGAGATCACGCCCATCGAGGGAATCGGCTATCTGGTTTGGCCCGATCGCCCGGTTCAGGTTTATATTGAACCGCCCACTGATCTCAACGATCGCTCTCAGGTTTGGTCTCAGTTGGTGCAGGGAGCGGTTCATGACTGGAGTCTCTACTTTCCCCTAGACCTAACAACCCAGTTAGAGGATGCTAATATCGCGATTTGGCGAGATACGCCTTCGATTCAGTGGGACGCTAATCAATCGCCTCGGGCCCGGTCTGCTGAAACGCGATACCGAATTTTTGTGGACTCTCCCGATGCGTCCACCTCCTGCTTGCGTCACCAGATGACGTTAATCATTCGCCCTGGTCAGTCGGATCAGCATATTGCCGGTGCTACCCGCCATGAACTTGGTCACGCCCTGGGTTTGTGGGGACATAGCCCTCTAGAAACGGATGCTTTGTACTATTCTCAGGTGCGCACACCTCCCCCGATTTCGGTGCGGGATGTCAACACCTTGAAGCGCTTGTATGAGCAACCCACCCGACTAGGTTGGCCGCTGGTGCGATCGCCCTCTATTCCATAGCCTGGTTTGCCATGTCCCTTTCTGCCAACACCATCACGGCCATTCTAATCACGGCATTTTGGTCGATTGCCCTGGCACTGATTGCTATCCAAAATGCTGAAGTTGTTTTTCTCAAGTTTCTCACCTTCCAGTCCGTATCCCTACCCTTGGGATTAGTGCTGGCTTTCAGCGTAGCGTTTGGGATGGTGGCTACCATTGTGGTACGGCTGCTGTGGCAAGCGCCGTCTCGCCGTCGATCGGACTTTTATGAAGAGCCACTAGAGTAAGGGGCTAAGTATCATCGCTGCAAAAGCTAGCTAGCAAGGTATACAGCTCGTCCTCTGACCTGCCTTCAAGCTGGAGGTGCTTTAACTCAAGCAGAACCTCAGCTAAGGCCGAAGCTTGGGAACGATAGGCACTATTCGCCGACAGCAGATCTAAATAAATGTCGCGTTCAATCTGATGGCGATCGCTGTCGGGGCTAGAGGGAGATCCGTAGGCTAAGGTATCGACGTTGAACTTTAGTAGAAAAATTAAGGCATGGGTTAGATTTTGGAGCTGTTGCTGAAGATCGCGCAGGTCAAGATCAAGGCGATTGAAACCCACAGTACCGCGAATTTGAAGCTCAACAATAGGATGTTCATCCGGACAAATAGCTCCACTAGCGATCGCGGCTTGGGTTTCTTTCAGGGCAAGCTGCACCAGTTCTTCCATCAACTCTTGCCCCTGAGTTTTGATGCTCAGCCGCACAATGGGCCGTTGTTGATAGTCTTGGCATAGCTTGGCTTGAATGCCGCTGGGATCGATGGTAACTTGAAAGCCCCCGCGCTCATAGCGAACTTCTTCCACGCTGTTGGCTTCCACCGAGCCTGGGTTGAAGACCCAATCCTCAACGATGTAGCTCTTGTGGATGTGACCTAGGGCTAGATAATCGACGCCAGCGGTCTTAAGCGGTAGCAGATCGCCATAGCGCAAGGCACCTTGGTAGCGAGCAATTTGTCCTTCTAGCCCATGGTGGAAAAGGAGGATTTGATGGGCTGGTCCTGGCGGGAGCTGTTTGATGGCGGTGGCAATTTGCTGAATAGCCATGGGAGCTGAGGCCCCATACCATTGAGAGCCAATGATCCGCACTCCACAGTCTAGATCAATATACCCACCTCGCCGGCCATCCCAGGGTTCATAAAAGGGCTCGCCCGCATCCTGGGCTCCTGGTTCTAGGAGGGTTAACAATCCCCAGTCAGAGAGGTAGCGAAGCCAACTGGTTGCAACTCCATAGGGGCGATTGTCGTGATTTCCCTCAATGGCGATCACTGGAATATTGGCAGCTTGGAGCGATCGCAGAACAATCTGGGCGTGATTTAAGACGGCCGGCTGAATTGTGCGATGCTCAAACAAATCGCCTACAATAATGACGAAATCAACCGCATCCTCAATGGCATAGCGCTCGACGAGGTCGTTAAAGGCATAAAAAAAATCGCGGGTTCGCTCTGGGCTATCGTAGCGATCAAACCCAAGATGAACATCCGCGATATGAAGAAATCGAGCCATGGTTTTAGACCGATGCTGAGGCGGTGGAGACGGCCATTTCTTGGAGGCGTTCCTGCTGATCTTTAGAAATACAGGATTGAATCACCGTTTCTAAATCACCTTCTAAAATCGGCATCAATCCATAGTTCTGCCCCAATCGATGATCGGTGGCTCGATTATCTTTGTAGTTATAGGTGCGAATTTTCTCGGAACGAGCCCCTGTGCCCACCTGCGATCGCCGCATTGATGTGACGGCCTCTTGCTGCTCCCGTAGCTTTAATTCGTAGAGCTTAGCCCGCAGGATTTGCATAGCGCGCTCTCGGTTTTGCAACTGCGATCGCTCTTCGGTGCAAAAAATACGAATTCCGGTTGGCTTGTGGAACAGGTCAACCGCCGTTTCTACCTTGTTCACATTCTGTCCACCCGCACCACCAGAACGAGCTGTTGTTAATTCGATCTCCTTAGGATCAATTTCAACTTCAACATCGTCCACTTCCGGCATGATCGCTACGGTGGCCGTTGAGGTATGGACTCGCCCACCTGCTTCCGTCACTGGGACGCGCTGCACCCGATGCACCCCAGCCTCAAATTTCAGCTTGCTATAGACGCGATCGCCACAGATTTCTAGGATAGCTTCCTTAAAGCCACCCATATCTGCAATGGATTCACTCACCAGCTTGACTTGCCAATGTTGGCTTTCCGCATAGCGAGAATACATGCGCACTAAGTCGCCTGCCCAAATGCTAGCTTCGTCCCCACCTGTGCCGGCACGCACCTCCAACATGATGTTTTTATCATCATTCGGATCCTGGGGCAGCAGCAGAATTTTGAGACGTTCCTCTAGGCGGTTGGTTTCCGCGACTAACTCCTCAACCTCGGCTGCTGCCATCTCGCGCATGTCTGGATCGGCATTAGCTTCTTTGAGAACTTGCCTTGCGCCTTCCAGCTCTTGCTGAGCTAGTTTCCACGACTCAAACGTATTCACCGTTTCTTCCAAGGAGGAACGGGATTTGGCTAGGCGTTGGAATTCTTGTGGATCAGTCGCCACGTCAGGATCGGCTAAACGACGAGTCAGTTCATGAAACGTTTGCTCAACCGATCTCAGTTTATCTAGCAAGTAAGACTCAGTCATTCGATCCACTCACACGGCAATCAACAGACACGTTATTACCATCATGACCCTATTAGGAGGGGATGTGTCTTTTTTCTGTAGTACAGAGACCATCATAGGCAAGTTGGGGGGCGACCCTTCCAGCTAGCTACTAGCTGACGATGAGTCCGTCATCCCATACTTCCGCAAGAAGCGCTCAACGCGGCCTTC
>DATNRH010000341.1 GCA_036703605.1 Candidatus Obscuribacterales bacterium
CGCACCCCAGCCAGAACGCGAACCAGCCTGCAGTACCCAGGAGGATTCTTGCTGCACTCCGGATACCCAAATCCTGGATTGCGGACGGCGGTGCGGCGCTATGCAGCGAGCTGGGCGCGATCTTCTCTGCCCATAATCGTACACTTGCTGGCTGATAACATTGATCATGTAGCCCGGATGGTCCCACCACTTGAGGAGCTGGAAGGGGTGATGGGGATCGAGTTGGGGCTGCCGCCCGATGTCGATGCTGGGCTGGCAAGCGAGATGGTGCAGGCTGCGGCAGGTGAACTGCCGCTGATCGTGCGGGTGCCGATGGAAAGAGCTGGCGCAATAGTTAAAGCTGTGGCTGCAACACCACTGATGGCGATCAGCCTGGCGCCGCCGCGAGGCGCACTGCTGAACAAACAGGGGCAAAGAGTGCGCGGCAGATTATTCGGGCCGGCGGTGTACCCACTGGCGCTTGCCAGCGTCTTGGAGCTGGTTGAATACGGTACCCCGGTGATCGCGGGGGGTGGGGTGTATGATCCTGATCAGGTGGATGCCTGCCTGGAGGCCGGCGCGATCGGAGTACAGTTGGATGCAGTTTTATGGAGTTTGGGATGGCCTGGGAGCGGGGATAACGAGTAGCGCTATCGTTCCAGGATAATCGTTACCGGACCGTCATTGGCGATTTCGACCAGCATATGGGCGCCAAATTCACCGGTTTGGGTGGGAATGCCCATTTCGATCAAGAATGATGCGAAACGCTCAATCAGTGGTTGGGCAATTTGAGGAGGAGCAGCATCTGTAAAGGAAGGTCGGCGACCTTTGCGGGTATCGGCGTACAAAGTGAACTGCGAGACTACAATCGCACCCCCGCCGATATCCAGCAGTGAGCGGTTCATTTTGCCATCTTGATCCTCGAAGATGCGCAGCTGGGCGATCTTCCCGGCTAGGAAGCGAGCCTGTTCTTCCCCATCCTGAGGACCAATTCCAACCAGGATCACCAATCCTGGTCCGATCTCGGCCAGGACCCCTTCTTTCACTGACACGCGTCCATGTTTGACGCGCTGCAGTACGACGCGCATGACGGTTAAATAATTAGAAAGGGATCAAGATAACAAATTTACTAAGATCCCTTTCTCTGAATAGCGACTTAGTTAATTACTTTACGCACCAGACCAGCCACCTCTCCGGGTTCGGCATGGCGGTTTGTTTGTAACTTGGAGTAGACCAGATCCCCGTTGACGCTTACCTCAAAGCGACCCCCATCGGAAGGTACTAACGAAAACGAATCGATTTTGAATTCAAATTCCTTCAAAAGTTCTGCCGCCAAACTGACGGCTCGATCGGTATAGTGTCAAGCTGCACAATAGATTAGTTCGACATTATATAGCATGCTTTGCATCTCCTTGATATTCGAGAGTGTCCTTCAAGTTTGAATGGTATCTACTTCCAGAATTTTGGACGGTTAGTATAACATAGGTTCATGCCGCATATTCCTCATGCCGTGACCGACATTGATTACGTCCCGATCTCCTGTGGGGATCTGAAGGGACGGCGCGAAACGCGGATTATGTT
>DATNRH010000342.1 GCA_036703605.1 Candidatus Obscuribacterales bacterium
ATCTACCAGAAAAGATCATTCCCCATGAAATGCATTCTGACCTTGGGGAATACCTCTCGCCCAAGTTTCAGTATGACGATGAAGGGGCTCTAGGAGCCATGGTGGTGTCATCGCTGCTGCCCTCGCGATCGCTGGTCACCGAGTTTATGCTGCTGGCCAACCAAGCCGTGGCATCCCACCTCCAGGCGCTGCAGTTGCCCGGCGTCTACCGCGTTCACCGCACCCCTGACCCCAACGAGGTGCAGGAATTGCTCAAGCTGGTGAGCAACATGGGGATTGAAACGGATTTGGATCAGGAAGAAGAGGTGCATCCTCGCCAATATCAACATCTCACCCAACAGTTTGCCAACTCCAAAGCTGAAAAGGTGTTGACCTATCTCCTGCTGTCTACCCTCCGCCCTGCCACCTACAGCACCCATCCTGGGCCCCACTTTGGTCTGGCCATTGAGCAGGGCTATACCCACTTCACCTCTCCCATGCGCCGCTATCCAGATTTGCTGGTGCATCGGGTGCTGCATACGATGTTTGAGCATGGGCGCGATCGCCGCTCCACCCGCGCGAAGGATCGGGTAGAGCTACGCCATAGCTCCAGCCATGGCAAGGTGAACTGGAACGTGATTCCCCCAGAAATGCACGCGGAGCTGGAGGAGCATTTCACCTCCGTCGTCATGTACCTGAGTGAGCAGGAAAAGCTCTCCCAGGATGCCGAAGCGGATCTAGAAGGGTTGAAGAAAGCCGAGTTTATGCAGCAGCATACCGGCGAAACTTTCCACGGCTTGATTACGGGTGTGCAGTCCTACGGGTTCTTCGTGGAAATTGAAGAACTTTTGGTGGAAGGGCTGGTGCATGTCAGTTCCCTGAAGGACGACTGGTATGAGTATCGCTCTCGGCAACAAAAGCTGGTGGGACGCAAGAACCGCCGCCAGTATCGTCTGGGCGATCGCGTGGAAGTGCAGGTGAAGAGTGTGGATTACTATCGCCAGCAGATTGACCTGGTTGCCGTTGGTGGCGGTAGCGAAGCCCTGGATGATGACGTGGATGACCTAGACGAGGATGACATCGATCAGACCGATGACCTCGATTTGGGTGACGGCGATGGAGAGGATCGTTACGATAGCTAAGGGGAGTTTCAGGGCAGATGGTCTCTGCCCTTAGGCTCACCGCTTATCGTTTATCGTTGAGCGATCGCGTGTCTTCATCTAATTCGCCACTACCTCGCCCCCTGATTCTGGGTATCACGGGGGCGTCGGGTCTCATCTATGCCATCCGGGCTATTAAGTTTTTGCTGGAAGCTGACTATTCTGTCGAGCTGGTCGCTTCTAAATCTACCTATATGGTTTGGCAGGCTGAGCAATCCATTCGGATGCCGTTGGAAGCGGTCCAGCAGGAACAGTTTTGGCGACAGCAGGCTGGCGTCGAAACGGGCGGTAAACTGCATTGCCATCCCTGGGGAGATGTGGGGGCCAACATTGCTAGCGGTTCCTTTCGTACCCAAGGGATGGTTGTCATGCCTTGCAGTATGAGTACGGTGGCCAAAATCGCCACGGGGCTGAGTTCAGACTTGCTAGAGCGGGCTGCGGATGTCCAACTCAAGGAAGGGCGGCCGTTGGTAATCGTACCTCGGGAAACGCCCTTCAGCCTAATTCACCTGCGCAATCTCACTACCCTGGCAGAGGCTGGGGCGAAGATTGTGCCTGCCATTCCCGCCTGGTATCACAATCCGCAAACGGTGAACGATTTGGTCGATTTTGTCGTGGCGCGGGTGTTAGACCAGCTCGATATTCAATGCGTCCCGATCAAGCGTTGGGATGGCCATTTAGAGCATGAGACCCAGGAGGGCGCGTGATACATCGGCAATTATGGATGACCGTAGGTAGGGGAGCGATCGCTCTACCCATCATGGGTCTCACGGCCTGCAATCCCAATCCATCAGCCCAGGATTCCAACACGGTGACTATCCTAGGGTCGATTACCGGCGATGGAGCCACCGTGATTCAGCAGGTGTTTGAGCCCTTTACTGAGGCCACAGGCATCCAAGTCAACTACGTGGGAAATGCTTCCTTTGCCACCCTGCTGCCAGTGCAGGTGGCGGGGGGCAATCCTCCCGATCTGGCGCTGTTTCCCCAGCCGGGCTTGATGGCTGACCTGGCCCGCGAGGGTGCCCTCGTGCCCTTGGATCCGTTCCTTGACGCCGATGCCCTATCTGCCGCCTACGATTCCAACTGGCTGGAGTTAGGACGGGTGGATGGACAGATGTATGGACTGTGGGCAAGGGCCGATGTCAAAAGCCTAGTGTGGTATCGCCCCGATGTGTTTGCTGCCGCGGGCTACGAGATTCCCAACACCTGGGACGAGATGATGGATCTCACGGCAGCGATCGCCGCAGATGGTGGTGTGCCTTGGTGCTTGGGCATGGAGAGCGGAACGGCCAGCGGCTGGGTGGGCACCGACTGGGTGGAAGATATCTTGCTGCGGTCGGCGGGCCCCGAGGTCTACGATCAGTGGGTGTTCCATGAAATTCCCTTTAATTCGCCCCCAGTACGCGATGCCTTCGAGCGATTTGGAGCGATCGCCCTCAATCCTGACTATGTTCTGGGAGGCCCGGTGGGCATCCTTAGCACCCCCTTTGGCGATTCGCCCTTACCCATGTTTGACGACCCACCGGGCTGCTATCTGCATCGCCAAACCAACTTCATCTCGACATTCTTTCCTCCGGATGTGGCCGTCGGCGAAGATGTCGCCATTTTCCTACTACCAGAGATTAATCCGACCATCGGGCAACCAGTTTTAGTCGCCGGTACCGCCTTTGGCATGCTGAACGATACCCCAGCTGCTCGGGCCGTGATGGACTATTTGCTCACTCCCACTCCCCATGAAACCTGGGTGCGTCTTGAAAATTATGTGTCTCCCCACCGGCAAGTGTCGTCAACGGCCTACCAAAATACCGTTACCCAGCAACAGGCGGATATTTTAGCCAATGCCGAGATTGTGCGATTTGATGCATCCGACCTAATGCCAGGGGCCGTGGGCACCGGTACCTTTTGGAGTGGCATCGTCGATTATGTGGGCGGTGCAGACCTAGACACTGTGCTCAACACCGTTGATGAAAGCTGGCCTTCATCGCCCTAAATGTCACCCATGCTCCCGGATGGGTGACATCATCCAAATTGTTATAATTGGCGTTGCTGAATGCAGCGATAACTCGAACCATTCACCATCTACCCTAGGAACACATCGCTCTCCAGCTCCATAGATATCATCGGCTGTCGCTGATGATATCCAAAGCTGACTCTACTTTAGCTATACAGCCCTAGAAAACAACCTAGGGTAGGTTGTCCTCTGCCGAAACTGTGCCTCAAACGTCTTGTGCGTTCATCCAACACCTGTCAGGCATTTCTTCATAGATCAACATAACACCCTGCTATCAAGTACTCCCCATCAGGGCATCCTAAAACAATTCCCAACTCGGCCGTGCAGCTACCTGTGAACGGACTTGGACGATAGAGCACCCGCCATGACTCATTCTCCTGATGCCTCCGACCGATTGCCGGTCAATCAATTTTTTCAGTCTGCTGATGATGACCTAGTCCCACCGCCCACAGCATCCCTTCCAACAGGATTAGCAGCCCTCAAGCAAGGTCACTACAAGAAGGCGATCGCCCACCTAGAGGCGGTATGTCAGAGTGCTCTGGATGAGGCTACCCATCTTAAGGCGCAGATGGGCTTGATTAAGGCCTATGAAAAAACCGGTGATCTAAAACTAGCGATCGCCCTCTGTAAGCCACTCTGTCATCATTCCAGCGAACGAATTAAGCAGTGGAGCCAGCAGGCACTCACCCAGCTCGAACTCCGTGCTGCCCAGCCGACACCGCCAGCCGAGGCCGCTCCGGTTCCCGATCCCCCAGCACCACCAGCAACCACACCTCAGGTACCAGATCAAACCGGATTTGTGCCCCTTGCAACGCCATCGAGCGCCACTCAACGCCAGCGTGTCGAATGGCCCGCTGGTGGATCCACTCAGATTCAACCTCCCTCCACCCAAATTCAATCCAGCCAGACCAACGAGGCAGAGTCTGCACCGTCCAATTCTCCTGATACCCTGACGCCTCCAGTTTCTCCCGAAGATGGGCCGCCTGATGAGATCGCGGCCCATCCTCCCGTGGTGATTGAACAACCGCCGGAGAGCGATCGCCCCCTAAAAGAGCATGGCTTCACCTGGCGCAACGGCGGTCGAGCCCAAAAATGGAATGCTCTCTTGCCCGATAAAGGACAATTGGTTGAAACCTGGATGATCCAAGGGCTAACAGCGATCGCCCTCGTCTTAGTTCTGCGGGGACTGCTGCAAGGGATCGTCATCATCGCCCATTCCCTACGTAATCTAGTCACAACCCTCCTTTATCAACAGCGCTATGGATTTCCCTCAACAGGTTTTCTTTGGTGGGTCGTGCCCATTGTGCTGCTGTTGTGGGCGATCGCTCCTTGGGTGATGACCGGCATCCTGCGTTGGAACTATGGAGCGCGATCGCTCTCTGATGAGCAACTCGAACAATCCAGTCCCGAATCCCTACGTTTGGTCAAACGATTGTGCAACCGAGAGCGGTGTCCTCGCCCCCGCCTACTGTGGCTGCCAGCCACAGCGCCCATCACCTTGGCCTATGGACATCTGCCCTACACCCACCATGTGGTGATTAGCCAAGGAGCCCTAGAACAGTTTCAAGAAGAAGAACTCGCTAGTCTTATCGCTAGCAACATGGCTCATATCCTGCAGCACACCAACCCCTTGATGACGCTGCTGGCCATCATCATCCAACTACCCTACCTGCTCTATTGGAAATGCGCCGTCTGGAGCGATCGCCTCGCAATTCCCGTAGTGAACCTACCCCTAGTCTTGCTGTCCGTCATCGGCTACGGGTTGTATAGACTGTTGCGCTACCCAGCCCTATGGCTCTCGCGCTATCGCATCCAGCTCAGCGATCGCGTGGCCGCCAACGAAACGGGGAATCCCAACGCCCTGAGCCGAGCGTTGTTGAAAATGAGCCTAGGCGTCGCCCAGGATATCCAGCGCCAGTCCCATACGCCCTATGGGCTAGAAAGCATGGATCTGCTCATGCCCATCAGCCACCGCAGCGCCCTCAGCCTCAGTGGAGCCTCAGATCTCAGCACCCTTGAAGCGATCCTCACCTGGGAGGTGCAAAATCCCCACCGCCGCTGGCTGTCGATTAACAATACTCATCCACCCTTGAGCGATCGCCTCCTCTTCCTCAGCCGCTGCGCCCAGCGCTGGCAGCTCAGTCCAGAATGTATCCTGTCCTCCCCCGTTGCGCCCACGCTCAGACTCCCTGCCCTGCTTCGGCAGGCTGCTCCCTTTGTGGGTCTACCTATCGGCATCATGCTAGCGTTGGCTCTCTGGGGGCTGGGCTTAGTGGCGGATTGGATGCGCTGGGATCCTCTCATCTGGCTGTGGGGCGATCGCCCCCTCCTGTATGGACTGGGATGCATAGGCTGCGCCATCGGTCTCATCCTGCGGGTGAATCCCATGTTTCCCGACATCACCCGCCAAAACTCCGCGATCAATCCGCCCTTGCCTGACCTGCTCACCACCGCTCCCCCGCTGCCATTAACCGGTCATCCCGTCCAGCTCTACGGTAAGTTGCTGGGACGACCAGGCTGGAGCAATGCCTGCGAGCAAGATTTGCTGCTACAAACCGAGAGTGGATTGATCAAACTGCATTACCTCTCCCCCCTAGGGGCCACAGGCTCCCCCCACCGCGCCATCCAAAACATTGTGACGATTACCGGATGGTTTCGACGGGGGGCAACCCCATGGATCGATGTCGATCGCCTGCAAATCCAGGGCCGTTCCAGCATTAAAAGCGGCCATCCTATTTGGTCTACTTTGACAGCCTTTGCCATTGCATTCCTGGGAATTTGGATCATTGTCCGGGGTATTGGCTAAAGGTCTGAACAGTTGAATAGCCCCAAAGTCCTAACAATGCCCACACCCGTTGATGGGACAGAAGTCCGCTGCTTGCAGGTTGCATGATCTCTGCTGTTAGTGTTACGGTTCTTTACGGGAGTCCGTCACCACCCCTTCAAATAATCCAAGTCATTGAGGCGATGGTTAGGGTGTCTTGGCGACCATCTGAGTCTATGGCTCGATAGGCTCTACAGCTTGCAGACAACCAAGGTGAGTCTGTAGACCATCGAAAAGGTACAGCGAGCGATCGCACCACGGTTTTTTGAATCTGCATCATCCTTGGACGAACTGCCGTGATACCTTAATGAATGGCACAGCCCAACTGCCCCCCTCATCGCTCTAATTTCGCCGGTACCTCAGGTACCGTTGAGAGAGCATCTAGGCTAAGTTGATCCGATACCGGTTGTTTGTTGACATTGAGAATGCTGAACTTCATCAACCTCGAGCTATCGACACACATCCATTATCCGAGGGAGCAGCAACGGTAAAACCTGGATAGAAAGTATTGATCACAATCAACATTAAGTTTTGGTGTCGGTGAGCGTTGAAGGCTACAACAACGTTGACACAGTCGATTTGAGAAAGCACCGTCATATCTGAACCTGGAGGTATTTATGTCCGTTCGTTTATACATTGGTAATTTGCCCAAAGAAGTCGAAAAGCAAGAGTTTGAAGACGTCTTTGCAGAGTACGGGGAAGCCGCCTCAATGAAACTCATCACCGATCGTAAGACCGGGAAATGTCGTGGATTTGGGTTTGTGACCGTCAAAGATGACGAATTAGCCGACCAAATTATCGAAAAATTCAACGGCTACGAATTCAAAGAAACCACTCTCAAGATTGAGAAAGCACTGCCTCGGGCCAAAGCCAAGGCTGATGAAGCTGAAGGTTCAGCTCCTAGCCGCCGTGCTCCCAAAGGCGCTAAGCCCCGCCGTGCTGGTGACACCGCTGAGACAGCTACAACGGCCGCTCAGCCTGACCCACGCTGGGCCAGTGAACTAGAAAAGCTCAAGAGCCTGCTGGCAGCCCAAACAGCTAACTCCTAAGCAGCCGATAATTTGAATGACGTCAACTCTGCTGACTGGATCTGATGTCAGCAGAGTTTTTTTATGGGAATTTTCGTAGCCGTTGATCAAGGTCTACTAAGCCTTCAAGCTGGTTGACTGACCAACCTCAAAGACCCTCACCCCAAACCCCTCTCCCAGGGCGGTAGAGGGGCTTTGAAAACATCTGAACTTTTCTGGCTCCTCGTGGGGGAAAATGGGTTCGTCAATCAGGACTTCAAGACGCAGGGGACAACAGCTTCAGGAAAGTTGTGCTGCAGCATCGTCAAGGCTGGACAGGGTTCCTTGGCATCCAGATTATCCACATTGCTCCAACTGTAGGGAGCTTGCTCAGCCGCCGACATCCACAACAGACGCTTAGCACGGGTCATCGCCACGTAGAGCAATCGGTAGTCTTCCGCTGGCTTGAGGGCGATCGCTCGTTTCCAGGCCGCCTGGATGGTGGGTAGAGCCGTATCTTGATGGAGGTGGGCGCGCAGTTGGGTGCGGGCCACCTCCGCTAGGGTAAAGTCTCCTAGAAATTGAGTTTGTGGCATCACCCGTAGCGAGCCAGGCAGTAGGGCAGCATGGAGGAAGGGCAGAAACACCACGTCCCAATCTAGTCCCTTGGCTTTGTGCATGGTCATGATCGTCAACTGCCCTGTTCGGGTATAGCGCGAGTCAGCATCTTCCGTGTCCACCGGCTCAAATCGCTCGGCACTGACAATATCAGTGAGGGCATCCAAAATCGCACCTAGGGATAGGTGACCCATCGTTTGCTGTGCTAGACGTTCGGCTAGCTTATCGGCAGTGGCCAGTTCACTTTGGCTGTATCCCAGGGTGAGGGCCAAAAACGGAATGATCTGATGCTGGGGTAGCTCTAGGCGGGCTCGCAGCAACCCGGTACAGTAGCGGCGGGCCTGGCGCACCGGTTCAGCTTGCGGTGGATCGAGGGGGCCGGGGTAAAGAAATTGCTCAGGAAAGCTAGCGATCGCATTTAGATCTTGATTGGGAATACATTGGCGTTCCGTCAAGATCTTCAGCGCCGCCTTGAGGCGATCGGGGGAATGGGGGCGATCGATGAACTGCAGCAGCGCCAATACGTCTTGCGGCACATGGGATTGGCGTTCCTGTTGTCCCACATCGTAGAGGGAGATGCCGTAATCCTCCAGGTTGGTGGTTAACCCATAGTCTTCGGGATGGGCCAGCCGCTGCCCTAGGAAGCGCCCCTGGCGATGGTCTCGCACCAGCACCGCAAAACTTAGGTTAGGCATTTCAGCGGCCAGTTCCGCCACGCGCTGGGCAATTAAGGCTACCGTTTCCTCGGGATGGCGGGGTTGGCAAAGCTCTAGCCCCTGCCCTAGGGGCATGGGATTGGCATTAGCTTGCGGATCATCAGCATCCACAGGACGAATCAGCTGAAACTGAAACGGTCGATCTAGATCAGAGACCGACCCCGCCGGTACAAGGTACTGATTCGCCCAAGTCAACACGGCATTGGCTGCCTTCATCACTTGAGACGTACTGCGTCCGGCTTGATCCATTACGAACAAGCGTCCTTGGCGATCGCACTCGTAACAAAACTGTCGGAAAAAAATCGGATCCGCCGGCGTAAAGGTGGAATTGATCGCTTGGTTTGGATCGCCCACCCGCACTAGGTTCACCTGCGGTGGCGTGGCTTCGGGGCGGGTGGCTAGAACATTCAACAGTCGGGTTTGCAACGGTGATGAATCCTGAGCCTCATCCTCGAACACGGCACAAATCTGAGATTGCCAGAGCGATCGCGCCGTTGGATCATCCAGCACCGCCAGAGCTGCCAAAATCATGTCATCGTAGTCAATTAGATAGCGCGATCGCAAACTGGTTTGATAATGCTCATACAGTCCTGCTGCGATCGCCAACACGTCATATTCACCCGATTCTGAGTTTCCTGGAGCCAAGGTACTCACCTGATAGAGATCCGCCGGGGATAGGCCAGAACTCTTGGCCTCATGAATTAACGTTTGGGCTAGTTCAGGCAAAACTTCTGTGCGTAGCACCGACTGCCGTCGTAGACGTTCTGTTTCTTCGCCATCAAACTGCCGTCCTTCCAAAAGTTGCTGATACAGTTGGGGATGGGCAGCAATCCATTGTTCAATCGTGACCTGCAGTAGGCGGTGATGCTGATTGGGGGAAATGAGCGTGGTTTGATCCAGATTCAGCCCTGAAAGATTGGGATGACGATTGGCAATACTCAGGGCTAGGCCATGCAAGGTATGCACCACAAACCCCTGGGCTGGCAACGCCAACTCCTGCAGGTACTGACGAATTTTCACCTTGAGGTTGGCCGCCGCCGATCGCGTGAAGGTGACCAACACCACTTGTCCCTCTGGCGGTAGCACCACCCCTGGGTTTTCCAGAATCGCCTGCTGGCGCTGCTGATGGCGATGTCCTAGCAGCAGGGCCGTCGCGATCGCCATACCTGTCGATTTGCCAGAACCCGGCACCGCTGAGACCGCCAGCGGATCACCCTGCCAATCTGCCAGACAACGCTGTCCCAAACGCAGGCGATCGCGCAATTGCTGTAGCCGCTGCGATCGCTCTAGAATCGACGACGGCATTGATGATAATGGCATACTCCAGTCCACCTATGATAAAGCGCGTGACTTCCACCCAACCCCGTCTAGACCAACCCCGCCTCAGCTATCCCGAGCAACACTACCGCGCCTTAACCGCGATCCTGCTGGTGGGCACTGGGCTGCGTTTTTTAAACCTAGGGCAAAAAACCCTATGGCTGGATGAGATGCTCACGGTTCTGTTTAGTTTAGGGCGCAACTCCGCTGACATTCCCCGAGAAACCTGGTGGCCCATCACCGACCTGGCAGATCTCCTCAGTCTGAATGCCACCACCTGTGCCCAGATTACCCAACATGTTGCTACTGATTCTAACCATCCGCCCCTCTTTTTTTGTGCCCTGCATCAATGGCTACGCTGGTTGCCCCTGGATCGTCTCGATCTAGTTTGGGCGGTGCGATCGCTCCCAGCCCTAATCGGTGTCGCCTGTATTGCCGCCATGTACTGGCTTGGCCGCGTCACCCTCTCGCCCCGCACTGGCTTGGCTGCCGCCTTACTCATGGCCGTCTCTCCCTTTGCCGTCTACCTCTCCCAGGAAGCACGCCACTATACCCTACCGATGCTGCTGATCATCCTTTCCCTCGCCACCCTTGTGCAGATGCAGCAGGATCTACAGCGGCAGCATCTACGCTGGCCCCTGTGGTTAGCCTGGGTAGGACTGAGCCTCCTAGGCCTCTATGTGCATTACTTCGTCGCCCTAGCGATCGCTGCCCAGGTCATCACCCTGATCCTTTGGCTGCTGTGGCACGATTGGCAAGAACAGCAGGTGAGCTATGCTGGCTGGCGATGGATCGGTATCACCCTCATGGGTCTGGCCCTGGGCTATGCCCCTTGGCTGCCTACCTTCTGGGCCCACCTCAACCGTCCTGAAGCTAGTTGGCTAACCATTGTTGATCCTAGCTGGGGCGATCGCTTCATGCCCTTACTGCAACTGGTCATGGGATGGATTCTTATGGTGGTGGCCCTGCCCGTTGAACACCAGCCCCTACCGATCATCCTGCTATCTGGCACGCTTATGATCCTCATCTTTGGCATCATGCTGTGGCGCTGTTGGCAACCGGCGATCGCCCTCCGACAATCAGCCCGACGCTACCCGGCAATTACATTACTAGCTGGGTTCACGCTCTGTATGGTGCTGGAATTTTTAGCCATTGTTTACGGTTTGGGCAAAGACCTGACCCTAGCGCCCCGCTATGGCTTCGTCTACTATCCCGGCTGTTGTCTTTTGCTCGGTGCCCTGCTCACCCTTCCCGAACCCTGGAAAATCCAGCGGCGATCGCTCCTCTGGGGCATAGGTCTCGTAGGCGTTATCAGCAGCCTGTTCGTCAGCTACGGCCTAGCGTTCCAAAAACCCTACTATCCCGATCGCGTAGCCCAAACCTTTTACTCCAATCCCGATCGCTCCCTAGCCCTCTTAACCGTCGATCAATCCTTCCAAGACGTAGCTCTGGGGCTTAGCTTTGCCGTGGCGATCGATAGTCATGCTCGCCAGTTGCCCCCTTCATCCTCCCCTACCTCCATTCAACTCAGCTTCATCCATCGTTCCGCTGGCTATCGTCCCGTATGGCGACAACTGGCGAGCTTGGGCGGAAACGTACCGCGACCCGCCAATCTCTGGACGATTCTCACCCCCAATACCAACCCTAGTGGTTTACCGTTAACCCTCGATCTATCTACCTCAGCAGCTGATCCAACGCCCCCTTGCCAGCAGGTGGAGGATCAGCGCTATCGCACCGGGCACCTCTACCAGCTTTACGAATGTCTACCCTAGCGATCGCCCCGAGCCGATGCCTAACTCGCGTACAATCAAACCAGGCACTAAGTGCCTGATGTCCTTACGTTTGAATGATGTCCCATGTCTGCGCTTGAACCACTCTACGAAGGCAAAGCCAAACTTCTCTACCGCACCGATGATCCAGAAGTGCTGCTGACCCGCTTCAAAGACGACGCTACGGCCTTTAATGCCCAGAAGCGCGGGCAGATTGTTGGCAAAGGGGCCATCAACTGCGAAATTTCTAGCTATCTTTTTCAGGTTCTAGAGCAAAGCGGCATTCCTACCCACTTTATTGATTGCCCGAGTGCCACTGAGATGCGCGTCCGGGCGGTTACCATTCTGCCCATCGAGGTGGTGGTGCGCAATATCGCTGCCGGTAGCCTATGCAAACAAACTGGCATTGCCCTAGGCACCGTCTTGCCCCAGCCCTTGGTGGAGTTTTATTACAAAAATGATGCTTTAGGCGATCCGTTGCTGACCCGCGATCGCCTTTTGCTGATGGAGTTGGCTACACCGGAACAACTTGAGAACCTGCAGAATCAAGCCTTGCAAATCAATCAGCGGCTGATCGACTTCTTCCAAAGCTGCGGCATTACCCTGGTAGACTTCAAGCTAGAGTTTGGGGTTGATGGTCAACAACGGATGATTTTAGCTGACGAAATTAGCCCGGATACTTGTCGGCTATGGAACCAGTCCACTGATGATCCAAACCAGCGGGTGATGGACAAAGACCGCTTCCGCCAGGATCTAGGTCAGGTTGAGGCTGCCTATCAACAAGTCTTGGAACGGATCAAGGAAAACCGCGTCTAGGGTATCCAACTAGCAAGCCTACAGTTTTGCTGTTCGTGTTCGATATGTCCCACTGTCAGCGTCGGTCCTAGGGTGTTGATTCAGTATCTTAGGGCTTCAAGCTCGAAGCATAAACCTCCTGCTTAAGAGGTTGAAATTAGTGGCTTCTCCACGAGGTCATGGACTCGGCTTGAAATTGACATGTTGGGAATGGGTAGCAATGCTGTAAAATCTTGGCGTTTACCAATTGTGATCAGATGTAGCTCTGCTAATTGCAGATTTATCGAGGATGGCCTGCAGCTGCAGCTTCAACCGATGCATCCAGCGATCGCCCATTGGAATTGGTAGCGCTAGTTCTGCCCTTGGCAGACCGTGGTGTGTGGACAAGCAATAGAAACTCAACTATGCAATTTTCTCCTGTCTTACTGGCAGTTTTGACGGTTTCGACGACTCTGGGCCTGGCCACCGCTGCCACTGCTGCTCCAGAGAGCGCTACCCTCGAAGCTAATGAAACTCGTCAAGCTCCCTCCTCAGGCGCGTCTAGGACGCTATTTACGCCCGTCGGGTATGGCAGCGATCGCCTCCCAGCTATACCCAGCCCAGAGCACATGGTCGATGGTGTTGATGGTGAGGCTGTGGCGTCTTCGCCTTTGCTCGATCTAGAAGCCGCAGAACCGGAAGCGATCGCCCCAGAGCCAGGGTCTCTTACACCGGACGCGATCGCTCAGGTGGATCCTGATGAAGACAACCCCGACGCTCTAGAATTTGAGATCACTCCTTCCCCCACTCTGGACTTAGATCTCACGCCACCCAGCACCACGCCACCCCCAGCCACGCCCCAGCCCCCTGCTGGTAATGTTGAGGCTGATGACGAAGAAACTCGGGTTTTGGTAGCCGAAGTGGTAGTGGTGGGAGCTGAAGGAGACCTAGAAGACGAAGTCTATCGGGTGATTAGCACCCAGGCAGGGCGTACCGCCACCCGCTCCCAGCTACAAAATGACATCAACGCCATTTTTGCAACCGGGTGGTTTTCCAATGTGCGCGCCGTGCCATCCGATACTCCCCTAGGAGTTCGGGTGACCTACGAAGTCACCCCGAACCCAGTGCTGCGATCGGTGCAGGCTCCCGACACTCAGGTGCTGCCTCCCGGACAACTTGATGAGATCTTTGGCGATCAGTATGGCACAACCTTAAACCTCCGCCGCTTAGACGGCGGCATTCGCAGACTGAACGAGTGGTATCAAGCCGAAGGCTACATTCTTGCCCAAGTTGTAGACGCTCCCGATGTCAGTAGCGATGGTGTCGTTACCCTAGACATTGCCGAAGGGGTGATTGAAGACATTCGGGTACAGTTTATTGACGAAACGGGTGAAACCGTTGATGAAGATGGTGAGCCGATTACGGGCAGAACCCGCGAATTCATCGTCACCCGAGAGCTGCAGGCCCAACCCGGTGAGGTTTTTAACCAAAACCAAATCTCCCAGGATCTACAGCGGGTCTTTAACCTTGGCATCTTCGATGATGTGCGCCTAGCCCTAGCTCCCGGAGAAGATCCTCGCAACGTAGACGTTGTCGTTAGCTTAGTAGAAGGCAATACAGGTTCCCTTGCAGCGGGTCTAGGCTTCAGCGGCTCGACGGGTATCTTTGGTACCGTTAGCTATCAGCAACGCAACCTCGGCGGCAACAACCAGCGTTTGGGCGCTGAGGTGCAGGTGGGTGAACGGGGCTTCTTGTTTGACGTCAACTTTACCGATCCATGGATTGGTGGAGATCCCTATCAAACGTCCTACACCGTCAATGCGTTTAACCGCCGCTCGATCTCCCTGGTCTTTGATGGTGGCGATCCGGAAGTGCGCTTGCCCGATGACGAGAATCCTAACGATATTGAAGCCGGCGATCGCCCCCGAATTGACCGCCTAGGCGGCGGGGTCAGCTTTACCCGTCCCTTGGATGAATGGCTAGGCTGGGACAACTGGCGCGGTTCCTTGGGGCTTGAGGTGCAGCGTGTATCGGTACGGGACTCTGACGGTGACATCAACCCCTTCGATGCCCTCGGCAACCAACTAAGCTTTGACGATGATGGTACGGATAACCTGTTTATCCTGCAGCTTGGTTTGGTAAACGACCAGCGCAACAACCCTCTGCAACCGACCAGCGGTTCTGTCCTGCGAGTGGGTACAGAACAAAGCGTTCCCATTGGCAGCGGCAGCATTCTGTTCAACCGGCTGCGGGCTAGCTACAGCCGCTATTTCCCGGTCAACTTCACTAACTTTAGAGAAGAAGGCCCAGAAACCCTCGCCTTCAACGTGCAGGTGGGTACGGTTTTTGGTGACCTACCCCCCTACGAAGCCTTCTCCATCGGGGGAACTGACTCCGTTCGTGGCTATGGCTCGGGTGAAGTGGGCAGTGGTCGTAGCTTCCTTCAAGCCACGGCAGAATATCGCTTCCCAGTCTTGTCTATCATCGGTGGAGCCCTGTTCGTAGACTTTGGTACTGACCTAGGAACTGCCGACAATGTGCCAGGCCAGCCCGCGAACGTGCGTGGTAAGCCCGGCTCAGGCTTTGGCATCGGGGCTGGGATTCGCGTCCAGTCTCCCCTCGGGCCCATCCGCATCGACTACGGCGTTAGTGATGATGGCGATGGCCGCTTCCACTTTGGCATTGGAGAACGATTCTAATGGGCGCAGGGCCGCAGGCAGAGCAGAGTCATGGGGATCTGGACGACCATCCCCATCAGCATGGATTAGCATCGCCTTGGCAGCACACCCTCGCCACGCCGGTCGAGCGGTCGGGGGTGGGGCTGCATTCAGGGCTACAGACGACCGTGCGCCTCTGCCCAGCTTCGGCACCCCTAGGGCGCTCCTTTGTGCGGGTAGATTTGCCTGATCGACCCACCATTCCCGCCCATGTGAGCGCTCTCCATCAAACCCAGCTCTCGACAGAACTGGCGATCGCCTCTGCTACGGTGAGAACCGTAGAGCATCTGCTGGCGGCCCTGGCTGGCCTGGGCGTAGACAACGTCTCCATTGAGATCGACGGCCCTGAAGTGCCCCTCCTAGATGGATCGGCTCTCGAATGGGTAGAAGCGATCGCTCAAGCCAGCTTGGTTCGCCAAGACGCTCCCCGCGCCCGCTATGTGCTAGATGAGCCTGTATGGGTACAAGACGGAGATGCGTTTGTGGTGGCGATGCCAGCCCCGGAACTGCGGTTTACCTATGGTATCGACTTTGACCTAGAGGCGATCGGTAATCAATGGCAAAGCTGGAGCCCTAGTCAACACCCCTTCCAGAGCGCGATCGCTCCAGCTAGAACTTTTGGCCTAGCCGATCAAATTGAACAACTTCAGCAGGCCGGCCTCATCAAGGGTGGTAGCCTAGACAATGCCCTCGTCTGTGGAACCCAGGGATGGATCAACCCACCCCTACGATTTTCAAACGAGCCAGTCCGCCATAAGCTTTTAGACTTAGTAGGAGATATTAGCCTTATCGGGCTATTCCCCCAGGCTCACATCACCGCCTACAAAGCTAGTCATCGGCTACACACCGCGTTTGCCCACCAGTTGTCTAGCCGTATCGACCAGCCGTCTAACTGCACCATGGACGGATGATAGGCAGTTTGAGGGTTCCTTACTGTACTGTTGTGTTCGATGCCTTTTTAAAAAACTAGCCCATGTCTACACTGACTGACCTACAGACCTCAACCGATCACTTGGATCCAGCCTTGGATCCAGCCGAGCCAGACGTTCCGGCTCCGGCCACAAGCCTCAGCCTAGAAGAGATCCATCAGCTTCTGCCCCACCGATATCCATTTGCGCTGGTTGATCGTATCGTTAGCTACATTCCTGGAACGTCAGCCATCGGCATTAAAAACGTCACGTTTAATGAACCTCACTTTCAAGGTCATTTTCCTGGACGCCCCATCATGCCTGGCGTACTCATTGTCGAGGCCATGGCTCAAGTGGGTGGCATTGTCCTTACCCAGATTCCCGACTGCCCCGAAGGACTCTTTATGTTTGCAGGCATTGACAAAGTTCGCTTCCGGCGGCCTGTGGTACCGGGGGATCAACTGGTGATGACGGTTGAGCTCATCTGCGTGCGCCGCCGCCGCTTTGGCAAAATGCAGGGACGGGCTGAAGTCGATGGGCAGCTTGTTGCAGAAGGAGAATTAATGTTTTCCATCGTAGACTAAGCTGGATGCAGGTCAGTTCCTGCCACACCATCCCGTGCTGGCAGTCGCGTTTTTGTACTATCTATAATTTTGTTAACGGCTATGGTCAGCTCCAGCGGTTTACCCGGTGCTGAAACGATGAGCCACTGGAGAGGTTCCTTGACTACCCTGATTCATCCTACTGCTGTGATCCATGCTGAGGCGAACCTACACCCAACGGTGAAGGTTGGGGCCTATGCGGTGATTGGAGAAGGCGTCAAGGTTGGGGAAGGAACCACCATCGGGCCTCATGTCGTCCTTGATGGCTGGACTGAAATTGGTGCCCGTAACCAAATCTATCCAGGCGTGGTCATCGGTCTCGAACCCCAAGATCTCAAATATGATGGCTCGGCAACCCTGGTCAAACTGGGTGACGACAACTGCATCCGCGAGTATGTCACCATTAACCGAGCCACGGGAGCCGGAGAAGCTACCATTCTCGGCAACCGTAATTTACTCATGGCTTATGTGCATGTGGGGCATAACTGCGCCATTGGCGATCGCGTGATTATTGCCAACGGGGTGGCGCTAGCGGGGCATGTGCATATTGAATCCCAGGCACGGATCAGCGGCGTGCTGGGGGTGCATCAGTTTGTCCACATCGGACGGCTGGCGATGGTGGGAGGCATGAGCCGGATTGATCGAGATGTGCCGCCTTATACCTTGGTGGAAGGCAACCCATCTCGGGTGCGATCGCTCAACCAAGTTGGCTTAAAACGAGCGGGGCTCAGTGAGTTGCAAGATGGGGAAGTGCTGCGATCGCTGAAGCAGGCGTTTCGCTTGGTCTACCGATCGGGCCTGTCGCTGGACGAAGCCATTTCTAAGCTGGAGCAACTGCCCCATAATCCCCATCTCCAGCACTTTACCCACTTTATTAGTCAGTCGCGCCTATCCCAGCGACGGGGACTCATTCCTGGCGTGCGCCGCACCCGTCGGGAGGCTGAAGGCTGATGAGATTGCAGGATGCCGATGAGCCATCTCGACCCATCCGCATCTTTATTAGCACCGGTGAAGTGTCGGGTGATTTGCAAGGATCGCGCTTAGTGCAGGCTCTGCTGCGTCAGGCTAAGGTGATGAACCAGCCGCTGGAGATCTTGGCCCTGGGCGGCGATCGCATGGCCGCTGCCGGGGCAACGTTGATTGAGCATACCAGCGCCATCGGCTCCGTCGGCATCTTAGAGGCGATCCCGTTTCTCTTCTCGGGTCTAAAGATCCAGCATCGCGTACGAGCCCAGCTAACGGCGACGCCTCCGGATGTGGTCGTGTTGATTGATTATTTTGGCGTCAACCTGGGGGTGGGGCATGCCGTGCAGCGGCATTTTCCCCAGGTGCCCATGCTCTACTACATCGCTCCTCAGGAATGGGTTTGGTCGCTCAGCCCTCGCAATACCCAACGCATTATTGGCCTGAGCGATCGCATCCTGGCCATCTTCAAAGCCGAAGCCGACTATTACCAACGCCACGGCGCAGCCGTATCTTGGATGGGCCATCCCCTACTCGACTGGGTATCGGAAGCACCCACCCGGGCTGATGCCCGCCAATGTTTGGGGCTCTCTGCGGATCAACGGGCGATCGCTCTTTTGCCCGCCTCCCGACGCCAAGAAATGCGATACCTGATGCCGGTGATGTTTGCCGCTGCCCGCCGCATCCAAGACCAAGTACCCGATGTCCACTTTTGGATACCTGCCTCCCTAGCTGCCTATCGTCCGGCCCTTGAGCAAGCGGTTCAAACCTATGGCCTTCATGCCACGGTCCTAGACGGCCAAGCCCACGATGCGATCGCCGCTGCGGATGTAGTCATTGGTAAGTCTGGCACCGTGAACCTAGAAACGGCCCTGATGAACGTGCCCCAAGTGGTACTCTATCGCGTCCATCCGCTCACCGCCTGGATTGCCCGCCACCTGCTGCATTTTTCTATTCCCTTCATGTCGCCGACCAACCTCGCGGTGATGAAACCCGTGGTGCCAGAATTTTTGCAAGACGCCGCCACCCCCCAAGCGATCGCCCAAGCTACCCTAGACCTTCTGCTCAACCCCGAACGACGACAGCAGATGCAGGCAGACTACCACCAGGTTCGCCAAGCTCTAGGGCAACCCGGCGTCAGCGATCGCGTCGCCCAAGCCATTTTTACCCAAGTGAAACCCTAGGCGGGTTCAAGTACCGGTCTACCTATCTGTTCTGTAAGTTCTCTTTCAGCACCGCCGTTAGGCGATCGCTCTCGTCCCAGGTCAACCCATGAGGGGTCACCGTTTCAGTGTTTAGCATGGCCATCAAGGGCTCAGGAGACGGCACAGATGAGAGGATCACCAAGGGGCGATCGCTCGGTGCCTGGGCGGAACGATACAGATCCACCGAACGCAGTTCAAGCTGAAACGCCCCTGCCTGGAAGTGGGGATTGAGCGAGCCGTCATATTCAAACTTGCTGAGCATCAGTTGGATGGCGCAGATATGATGGGGATCGAGCGCTGGCGCATTCGGCACTGTCTTGGCCCGAAACACGGGAATTAACGCCTCAAACGGAATATGCACCGTCATCCAGTCATCGGCGCGGGTATCAAAGGAATAGCAATAGGCCACGCTGTCCCAGGTATCCGCCATGCGCAGCATGAACTTATAGCGCTGCCCATCGCCCCGCAGCCGCAGCCGCACCCCAGCATGGCCCGAAAAATCCAGCGGTGGCGTAAAGTTGCGGGTGCGAATGGACGCAAAGCCGCCGGAATTGGCCGTGGACACCGTGCCTGCAAAGACCGCCGACGTGCCCACCAAGCGAATGCCGCTCTGACTGACGCCGCCCATCACCACATCATCCAGCGCTCCCCAAATGTCTTGCACCGAGGGGCTAGGATGACTGAAATCAAACACCGGGGTCAACGCCTCCGGACTCGACGACAGGTGGGCGATCGCCTGGGTTAACCCCTGCCAAGCCGGATCCGCCTGCACCGTCTCCACCGTCGTCGCAGCACTGCCATAGACCCAACCCTGGCCATCGGCCAAGATGTTGGCCAACATCTTAGGATCCGTCCACTCGGTCTCAATCCAGTCCACCTGATCCGCCAGATCGCCCCAGGTCACTCGCTGGGTGGCTGCATCCGTCACCAGCGATCGCAGCCGGTAGCCCGCATCCAGCAACGGCTGTCCCACCGATGGCGGCACATTGCCTAGAAGAACCACGGTGTTGGGCAAAGCGTTGGGCGTGGACGAAAACGCGATCGCCGACGGCGAGAGCGTAGGATTGGGGCGACTGTCGAACATAGATTGAAACCAATCAAAACTGCTGAGGATCGGCACCACCCCGTAGTATGAAAGGGTTTTCACAAAGCGACCCAGATCCCATTGTGACTGTCCCATAAGCACCTCCATCTCCAGGGTTGACCTATCTCTAGTCTAGGAGGATTTGCAGAAGCTGACCGTTGGAAGAAAGCTGCTAGGACTCGGCAGCATACCTTGATCCATGACCA
>DATNRH010000343.1 GCA_036703605.1 Candidatus Obscuribacterales bacterium
AGTACAGCTTGTCGGTGTTTTGATAGCCAAACTGGCGGTAAATCTTGGGGAAATCACTAGCAGCAATGGCGCGATCGCCTCTATGGGTGGCAATCAGGTCGTGATTGCCGGGAATGACGTACACCGGATAGGGCAATTGGGCAAGGCGCTGGGCCAGCCAGGCATGGTTTTCCGGTTCCCCATGCTGGGTCAGATCTCCGGGCAGAAGCAAGAAGTCCAGATCGAGGCTGGAAAAATGGTCTAACACCACCTCTAGGGACGGAATGCTCACCTCAACGAGATGGAAGCGATTGGGATGATCCAAAATGGTGTGGGGCAACCCGATGTGTAAATCGCTGGCGATGGCAAATCGAACGGACAGGCGCATAGCTTCAATCTAGGAGCAACGTAAAACCGTCTCATGGTTTTCGACCAAGTTGTTGACCGAGGGTTCACATCGATCCCTGCCTGGCCCAGACCAGCCGCCGGAGAAGCACGGTGAACCAGAGTGATGAGACGGTTCTTTTTGAGCATATCGCTGAATGCCGAAGCCTGGCTATCCCCGGGGAGCGATCGCGTTCTTGATCCATCCCCCAAGCAGAATGCTAGGATCAGAAGCCGGCGATGTAGTCCTCGAACCGAACCTATGCTCCCAGCCTCCATGCGAAAACGGGTGAGACAGCATGTCAACCCCCTGAGCGAGAAATATGGCACACCTTTGCCACCTCCCAATTGGGCAGAGATCTTTGCTGACCCCCTCCACCCCCTTCACCTCGACATTGGCTCAGCTAGGGGGCAGTTTGCAATCACCATGGCCCAGCAGTGGCCCAACTGGAATTTTCTGGGACTGGAAATTCGGGAACCCTTGGTGGAAGCTGCTCAGCGCCAAGCCCAAGCATTGACTAATGCTCACTTCTTGTTTGGCAATGCCAACAACTCCCTGCGCGGTCTACTCACGGCATTACCACCGGGAGTGCTGCGCAGTGCCTCGATTCAGTTTCCTGATCCATGGTTCAAAAAGCGCCATCAAAAGCGCCGAGTTGTGCAGCCCGAGTTGGTGCATGTCCTAGCAGAGGTCTTGCCTGCCAACGGCCAGGTGTTTCTGCAATCTGACATCGAAAGCGTTGCTGTGGACATGTGCGATCGCTTTTCTGCCCATGGGGCATTTGTTCGCTCTAGTCTAGACTGGCTGGCTGAAAGCCCATTTCCAGTCCAAACGGAGCGGGAAACGGTTACCTTATCTCAGAACAAACCAGTTTATCGCGCCCTGTATGTCCGCACTCAGGGAGACCAAGCTTCTTAAGCATCAGCTAGAGGAGTCTAGCCTCTAAAATTATCGGATCACAATCCTCATGTGTAACACCCATCAGCCCGTCGCCCCAGCCATGGCGTCTCTAGCCCTCTGGGGCTAAGCCATCGTCCTATGGGGTAGGACATGTAGAAATCCTGGAGACATTCAACCGTTATGGAGGTGCATCAAGGAGCGATCGCCCCCCAATTGTCTACAGCCATCGTTCTACAGCCACAGCCTTCATCTCCCTCAAACACCCTACCCGTACATCTTTAGCACCTGCCAACGTCTCA
>DATNRH010000344.1 GCA_036703605.1 Candidatus Obscuribacterales bacterium
GACGTTTTGAAAAGTCGGACTTCTTAGAGAAACTCTGGGGTGGAGCGATCGGGGGCAGGGATAATAGCCATATCTCTAATCAGGTGATTCGCAGCAATGCCAACACTTTTAAGACAAGATGGATTTGAGATTCGGATGTACTTTAACGACCACGATCCACCGAATGTCCATGCATTTAAGGCAGGTGGGCAGGCAAAGGTTGAACTTGGTAGACTGGGAATAGTTCCTAGTCTCTTGCTAGTTCAGGGAATGAGCGAAAAAGATACGAAAAAGGCGATCGCAATCGTAACGGAGCACCAAGCAGGACTCTTAGCAAAATGGGAGGAATTCTATGGTTGAACCCAGTGTAGACAATTCAGCTTTCCAGCAGCAGTTTGAACGGGCGCAATCGGCAGCTAGTCAAGCCAATCGCGCCGAACCCAGAGCCATTTCTGCGGTCTATGATTCAGCCTTAGGGCTGGTGACCATTCAATTGCAAAGTGGGGCGATTTTTAGCTTTCCAGCGGCGATCGCCCAAGGCTTAGCAGGAGCCGAGCCAGACGCCTTAGCCCAAGTGGAAGTAACCCCCATGGGAGATGGATTGCATTGGCCGACCCTAGATGCCGATTTCAGCGTGACAGGGTTGTTGGCAGGCATGTTTGGCACCCCACGGTGGATGGCCGACTTGCAGCAACGGCAGGCATCCTAGGAGGCGATCGCTGCTCATCCATCGTGATGCCCTCAAGATAATACTGGGATCTACGTACCATCTGGTAGTCCTGGATCTTAGCCACTAAAGGCAGGCCATTGACTCAACGCCAGAGCATGACCCTCTCCCTCAGTCCAAGCAGCCTAGACTACAATAACGGCTATGAATCAACCCATCCAAAACTGTTACTGGATTGTCTCAGGAGCATTCCTAGCCGGTGAATATCCCAGAGACAAAGACGACCAAACCTCCCGCAACAAACTGGGCAGATTGCTAGACAGCGGCGTGACCACCTTTATTGACCTAACCGAAGCCGATGAAGGACTCCTGCCCTATGCCCAGTGGCTAGGCACCGCCACCCACCATCGCTTTCCTATTCAGGATGTATCCGTACCCTCCTCTCCCCAGATAACCCAAGATATTCTAGACACCATCGACCGCGCCATTGACCGAGGAGAACGGGTCTATCTCCATTGCTGGGGTGGAGTAGGACGCACAGGCGTGATTGTGGGCTGTTGGCTAGCACGCCACGGCCATGCCGGCCCAGCCGCCCTCGACCAACTCCATGACCTCTGGCAACAATGCCCCAAGTCACGCAGAAGGCGATCGCCTGAGACCCAAGAACAAGAACGCTACATTCTGAACTGGGAAGCTGGGAAATAAGCGCTACAAGCTGATCTGAATCAGATTGTCTAGTGGTGAGGGAACAGGAGTTCTAGCTCCCTTCTCCCTAGGGAGAAGGGTTGAGGATGAGGGCAAATCATCTATCGATTCAGCAATGCCGTCTTATTCGCACATTATCTGACCCCAACATCGCTTTGTTTGTGAGCCGCTACAGTTAGCGATCGCCAATAAGCACTTTTGATAGCCCAGAAACTCGTTCCATAATGATCATCAGCACTGCGGTAATGACAATTAGAACTCCAGAAATCGCCGCTGCTCGAACGTCGAGGTCATTTTCAATCATCGACCACATCCGAATAGGCAGCACTTCAGTCCGCGCATCCGAGAGAAACAGCGATACGGTGATGTTATCGAAAGACGTCAAAAACGCCATGAATGCGCCAATCAGGACACCTTGTTTGATCAAGGGCAACGTGACTTGCCAAAACGTATACTGAGGACTGGCCCCCAGTGCCACCGAGGCTTCTTGCAGAATCGATCCGAGTTGAGTCAAGCTAGCGAGAATGTTGCGAACCACATAGGGCGTACAAATTACTACATGACCGATCACAAGGGTCGCGATCGATAGGCGAACTCCCGTTAGGCTAAAAAAGGTCAAAATACCCAGTCCTACAGCCACGCCAGGCAGCGCTAAAGGCGACATGACGAGGGCATCCATGGCAGTGACCCAACGGGCGCGACTCCTGGCCATAGCTAAAGAAGCGCAAATACCCAATACAATGCAGATAATCGCCGTCATGGTTGCCACTTGAAAGCTTGTCCAAGCAGCAGCCTTCACTTCCGTAAACGTCAGGAGTGAAATATACCACTGGAAGGATAAACCGGGCGGAGGAAACTGGAGTGTTTGAGCAGAACTCAAGGATGCTAACAGAACAATTAGCGTCGGCACTGTTAAAACAATTAAGCTGAAGATGGCAAGTCCCCCCATGATCAGCCGGAAAGAAAGCTGATCCAGCCAGGTCAAATTACTGCGGATAGATCGATTTGAGCGAGAGGTTGAAACTGCCATGGGTCGTCTCCTGATAAGTCTGATCGGTTGAATAAGGCGATCGCCTCGTTATATCAAATCCGGCTAGACACTTTACCTGTTCAAAACCTGGGCATTACCCGGATGTCTTCATTCCTATGATTAAGGGAGCAGCACAGCAGGGCATCAAATGCAAAATATCCTAGCCATGAACATTCGACCGGATTGTATCTTACTTGATATATCGCTGAGTTCGCCGCCCAAAAGAACTGAAGCCAAACACAACGAGTAGTACCATAGCTAGCAAAATTGCGGAAACTGCTGCTGCGAATGGCTTATTCAGCAGAACAACGCCCTGTTGATAAATCAGCGTAGGCATGTACATGAGCTGCCCGCCCCCAATGATGGAAGGGGTGACAAAGGAGCTAACCGTCAGGGCAAATACCAACAGGCAGCCCGAAATCAAGCCGGGGAGCGTCAGCGGAAAGGTTACTTCCCAAAAAGTGCGCCATAAGCCACCGCCCAAACTTTTAGAGGCAGACGTTAAGTGCGGATCAATCTGGGACATTGAAGCCACAATGGGCAGCACCATCATGGGCAACCAAATTTGTGTCATCGCCATAACGACGCCCTGATGGGTAAAAAGGAGCTTTATGGGTTCATCGATTATGCCCAGCCCCATAAGTGCCCCATTAATTAACCCCTGACGCCCTAAAATAACAACCCAACCAAACGTCCGAACTACGGCACTGGTCAGAAGTGGCAGCATAATCAGGAAAGTCAGAATCCCTTTCCATTTGGCGGGTGAATAGGTGTAGAAATAAGCTACTGGATATCCGAACACCAAACAAGCGATCGTCACTTGTAGCCCGAGGAAAAAGGTGTCTACCAAGACCTGGACATAACCAGAATCGCGAAAAAACTCCAGATAATGGCCTAGAGACAGGCCTAATCCATTGGCTCCTTGAAAACTGGTGGTCATCAGAACAATAAGAGGAGCCACGTAAAATGCATGGAGGAATATCGCTAGGGGCAACGCTAACTGCCCCCGCTGAGGACGGAAAAAATTAGAGATATTCACAGCAAATCATCCTTGTCTGAGAGTCTGAGGGGGCGATCGCGAGTCAATCCAGCACAGGGCAACACCGGCAAGATGAATGATGCCGAGCATATCCCGACCGGCTTGACTGACTATGAACCTATGCTTGGATTTCCTGATCAAATCGCTCGATCCATTCGGTGCGTCGAGGATTGATTTCAGACCAGTTTAAGAATACGAGTTGGCTAAGCACCTCATCCATTGAGGTACCAAATTTTTCAGCTAAGAGGCCCGATAGTGCCACATTCTTATTCGATGGCAAGAAATAATAGGGTTCAGATGCCATGGCTGTTTGAACTTCTTCGCTGAGGGCGGCGTTGATGAAAGCGGCGGCGAGCTCAATGCTGGCAGCAGTATTTTTTACGATTTGCTGAGCCGGACGCAGGGCGATCGCTCCTTCTTGAGGCGCTACCCATTCAATATCAATCCCTTTGGC
>DATNRH010000345.1 GCA_036703605.1 Candidatus Obscuribacterales bacterium
GGATGATGTGGTCTACAACGTTGGCTGGCACTGTTCTTCCCATCTCTTTGCACATAACACAGAGAGGGCTTGCTGATAGGTATATGGCCCTTGCCTTTCTCCATTGCCGGTTATATGGCTTGGAGTCTCCAGGCTTATACAATGCCCCTCACCATGCGTGAGATTTCATGCGCTCTTGTTGGTGTCTGGTGTGCCCATCGTGAATCAAGCATCTCGATACCGGCTTGGTTGTAGTCGCCAGTCTCCAGGTATCGAATCGTATTCTTGAAGGCTCTGATACCGGCTCCACCTAATTGGAAGCGCCAGTCTAGTAGTGCGGCCTGCTGTTGCTCTGTAGCGTTAGCAAACCACTTGAAGTTGGATAGGTCGTCGAAGCATTCAATGATGTCGTTGACCAATAGTATGTCTATCTCGTTGTTGGATAATCCCTTGCTCTCAAGGTTTCTCCCTACGCCTACAGTGATGATTCCGAGGCTGTCCTCATAGGCTAGGCTGCGTCTGCCTTCGTGCTTCTCGATTAGCTCTTTAGCTATGTGGATGCACTCGCCCATATCACCACCTATAACGATCATCGTTTCGGGTTGTTGGCCTTGTAATTAAGTATCCCCATCACCACGCCAAACGTTAGGCCGAGGATCGAACAGCAAGCACCAATAGCGCCTGCGTTATGGTCTAACCATGTCCAAGCACCGCTGGCAGATCCAAAGCCAAAGCCTGCATAAGCTAAGTGCTTCAGCGTTGCTGCGTGTTCCTGTGCTTGGCCTATCAACTGCATATCTAATCCATAAATAGAAACCGCCCCGAAGGGCGGCGGAGAGGTGGCCTAATGGCCGGGGAGAAGAAGTTTGACCTACCGGCCCTGCCCCGGTTACGTTCTCAACGCCATTGCATGAATGGACTTACACGCTATTCGGCCCGCAAAACTGTATTCGGCTGGTGACTAATAGACGAAACCGGTGTTGCGCCAACCAGGAATCCCCCAGTCCAAACGCCGCCATTAATCACCATGCGAATACAATCAATAAGGGTCAGATGATCCAGGCTTACAATGTCTCAACATCGCCAGGCTCTCTGCCATCGCCATCAGGCCATGCGCTGTATGTTACTTTCATGCTATGCCTTCTCGTCTGGTACGCATGACCACTTGTACTTAATCTGTCCTAGATCGTGTATCTCTGCGTAAGCGCCTACAGCCCATTTCACTTGATCTTTATCGGGGCATTCTTCTACCCGGATAGTCTCTTGGTGCAGGGGTTCGCCACTCATTGAGGCTAGGAGGATGA
>DATNRH010000346.1 GCA_036703605.1 Candidatus Obscuribacterales bacterium
AGATTTGAAGACATACAGGCCGAAACCATACAGCGTCTTCGTGATGATCTTCGTACCGCTCACTTATACCAAAGTGACGATGAAGACCGCCCTGTTTGGTATTGGCAAGGTGATGGGGATGACCACACTGAGTCACTGGTAAGTGATGCGGTAGTCGTCATACGCGCCGACCAACTGCGCGCTCTACTCGCCACCCAACAACCACCAGAGCGATAGCTAGGCTATTGTCAAGCACGGAAACAGGGTATAATTGGCCAATATCTGAACACATAGCAAAGGGGGAAAATGGACATATACGGTGCCAACCTAATCGAACAAGATGATATGGTATGCCTGTCCTATCGCCGTGAGGGCTATTTTGAGCCTGAGTCAGTCGATACATGGATAGATGCCTTGAAAGACGGCGGAATAGCGATTGACATAGGCGCATACACTGGCCTATTCACTATATTGGCTATCAATGCAGGCGCGACGATGGTACATGCCTTTGAGCCTAACCCTGCCTGCTATGAGCGTATGGCATCCAACATGGAGCTAAACCCTGGCTCTAATTATGCTGTATACCAGTGCGCCATAGGTGATAAGCAAGGCACGGTCAGCATGGATGATGTTAAGGGCAGACCAAGGATCACCAGTGCAGGCAAGGTCAAGGATGGCGGCATCATACCCATGAACACCATTGATAGCATGGTATTCAGCCACCCAGTGAAGGCCATTAAGATAGACGTTGAGGGCTATGAGCTTAACGCACTGAAGGGCGCTCGTGGTACGCTTGAGGCATATCATCCACTGGTGATAGCTGAGGCACTGGATGACCAGTCAGAGAACGCATTGAGGGACTACATGCAGGGCTTAGGCTATCAGGTACGCAAGGCTGATGACCGTAACCTGATATTCACGCATGCCTAAGCGAGCACCCCGCCCATGCACCAAGCCCATGTGCAAGGAGTACGCAACCAAGGGCAGCCGATGCGATAAGCACCAGCCCGAGGCATGGAGTACCAGCAAGGATAAGAGTAGGCATGAGCGCGGGTACGGGAACGAATGGGACAAGCGACGAAAGCGGATCATGGTCAGGGATAGATACCTATGCCAGCAGTGTAAGAGGTTAGGGCTAACGGTCAGGGCAGATCAGGTGGACCACATCATCAACAAAGCCAAGGGCGGCAGCAATGAGGATGGGAACCTTGAGGCGATATGCAAACCATGCCACAAAGCCAAGACACAGAGAGAGGCGCAGGAGGCCCGTAGAGCGTCGCAGGGATGAGGCAATGGGTATGCCCGCACACGCAAAGAGAGTCACCTCACAGCCCCGTAGAAACTGTAGGGGGAGGTCAAAAAGTGTCAGCAGACGCTCAGGGAC
>DATNRH010000347.1 GCA_036703605.1 Candidatus Obscuribacterales bacterium
GAATCGGACGAATAAAAAATACGGTAAAATATCGCCGCCCCCAAAAATATCGATTCAGAGCATCCGCATTCAAAATCGTGCCGCCGCCATAGATAAATTCATTACCTGAATAAGCGCCGATATAGTCTATAGGCGTTGGCTGGGACTGGGAGCTAAAAATATCTGAACCCAAATAAATATTGCCCCGGTTCGACACCAAAAACAACATTAAAAATCCTAGGATGCAGCTCCCCGCCAGCATTCGAGATAGTCCTGGGCGCTTGCCACGAATCAGATACCAGCCCACGAACAGCGCCACCACCACCATAGCCGTTGGGCCACGCCGAGCTCCCAGCAATCCATGCATCAATAGCGGCGCAGCAAAGATTACCACGACGCCCCAATCTAGCTTAGACAGAGGCCGCTGCAGGTGGCTAGCCATAAACCACAGCAGAGCAGGCAGCGTCAGCAAAATAGCTTCACGCACATAGCCCGATCCACTGTAGCCGCCCCCGTAGGCACGGCCGTAGGCGGCGACTAATCCTCCCGTATTCGCAATACCCGCCGCGAAGCCCAATAGCCCCAGACTACCCAGGACGATCGCTGCCCGAGCTAGACGTTTTTGGGTACGGGGGGAGAAATTCCACACTAAATGCTGAAACGGATTCCAGCGATGGTTGCGGCTGCCCACCAACACTCCTAGACAAAGACTGGACACCCCCAACAGATTCAGCGTTTGCACATAGTCTAACTGGGGCACCGATAGGTAGGTCTTCAGCACCTCCCCGTCGTTGATCAACAGTTCAAAGGGCATGTAGCTGTAAAGAAAAAACAGCATCAGCCCCAGATAAATCATGGGATGAAAGGTATCGCGACTGCGACGGTAGGCATAGAGAAACGATCCAAGGGCGATCGCTCCCGTTGCTATGACTAAGATAAGAAAAAAGCCAGTATCCATTGCTAGTTGCCGGAAAGATCTAGGGTTTGCAGCGCAGCAATCAGGCGATCGCCATACTGTTGCCAGGTAAAATCTTGGGCCCGTTGGCGAGCCCGGACAGACATTTGCTCCCGGAGAAGGCGATCGCTCACCAGGTGTTCCATGCGATCGGCCAGGGCCTCCGCATCCCGAATGGGCACAATAAACCCTTCTACGCCATCCCGCACCACCGATCCGCAATGGGGCGTGGTAATCACCGGCAGGCCACAGGCGATCGCCTCCAGTTGCACTAGGCCAAAACTGTCGCAGAGGGTGGGAAAGACAAGACAATCTGCCTGGAGAAATTCTTGCTGAATCTGACTGCGGGGCACCGGCCCGACATAGGTAGGCCCCTGAAACGCGGGATGGGCGATCGCCTCCGGTTGATAAGCTCCCACCACCCGCACCTCACAGGGCACGCCCCGCTGCTGCAGCAATCGAGTTGCCGCTGCCAAATAGTGACAGCCTTTGAGCAGGCGCACCGAGCCCACGAACAGGATCCGTCCTGGTCTAGGCGTCGGCGTTGCGGTCAACCAATCCGCCGCCAAACCGTAGGGCACCAGATGAATGCGATCGCTGCCCACCCCCAACCGTTCCATAGCCTGCTGCACATAGGGCGACGGCACCAAAATCACATCCGATAGCTCCCACTTTTGGCGATCGCGTTCAGTACCAGCCTGCATCTGATCCAGGGACTGGAGCGGCTCTAGCCCCGGAAAGGCCCGCCGTTCTTCGTCCAACAGATAGGGAATCTCGGGACTAATGATCGCCTCATGCACCGTGCGCAGCCCCTGCTGGCGCGCAGCTTGGAAGGCGGTCAGATCCGCATTAATAAAGTTGCTGTAGAGCACATTGGCTCCATCAAACCTGCGGGCGATCGCTTTCTGGAACAAAGCCCCATGAGGCGATCCTGACACCCTACCCCAGCGAGAGCGCAGTCGATGCCACAGCAGCGATCGCCCACAGGTGGTCACACGGTTAGACGCGATGGTATTCGGAAGCGATCGCCCCAGCAACCGCTGGAGTGCGGCAGGTTGCAGAGCAGGGGGCAGATGGTGCAGCAGGCGCAGCCCCGGCAAGGTGCCGTGGATATCGGTGTAAAAGTGCTGCAACAGACCGGCCGAGGCCAGCAGAGATGGGACAGCGTAATGCATCCTTGCCCCAGCCTGGAGTACCGTCACCTTCAGAGTTGAACTAGACGCGGAACTATGAACCATACTGAAACTCCCGCGAGCCGTCCCACACCTGCATGAACCGCTGCACCGTGGTGGCCCAGGTTACCTCCGCCACCCGCGCCACCACCTTGCTCCGCCAGGCATGATAGGTCTGGGGCTGATCCACATAGCGTTCCACCACATCCGCCACCGCCGCCGCCGAATCGCTGGGGTCAAACAGGTGCCCCAGCCCCGCAGGCACCGTTTCGGGAATGCCGCCAATGCGCCTGGCTAAGACCGGAACGCCTAACCGGATACATTCCAGATTGGAAATACCAAAGGCCTCCGCCGAGGAAAACAAACAGCCGAAGTGGAACGATCGCACCTGATCCACAAACAGGGGCAACTGCGTGGCTTTATTAATAAACCCTAGGGGCCGCAGACAGGGATGGTCGGGTAAATCTGCCGATCGCGGCCCAATCACCCGCACCTCCACGGCAATGCCCCGCGCCTGTAGGTCATCCGCCACCGCCAGCAAAAAGGGGAGCCCCTTGCGCTGCCAGTCTTTGCCAATGAAGCCCAAACGCACCGGCGACAGAGCCGTCGGCTGGTCTACCAATTCCGTCGCGCTGGGCAGGTGCGCCTCATGTAGATTCGCCCCGCCAGGAATCACATGCACCTTGGCAGGGTCGATACCATAGTCTTCCACCACCGATCGCGCCCCCGACCGCCCCATACAAATGATGGACTGAGCTTGGCGATAGTTCTCCGTTTCCTGCTGCAGGGCCTGCTGCTGCATCCGTTGGGAGACCTGTTGACCGATGCCGTAGTCCTCAAAGTTCTGCCGTAGAGTCGCATCCAGGTAGTAGCTCACCCGCCAGTCTGCGGCCCAAGGGCGGGGCGGCAACAGGGGAAAGTGGCTGATGAACTCCACCGGCCCAGGGGGTAGGGTCACCTGGGAAAACAGCGATCGCAGCGCCGTTGGGGAATATTGAAACCCGCCGTATTCCCCCGTGGTCAACCAATGGCCCGCATTCCAGAGCAGCCGCTGCTGCTTGAGGCGATCGCAGTCCAACGGCAGACCATCGGTGAGAAAACCCGCCTGCTGTCCGGCCTGCAAAAAAAAGTAGGGAATATTGCTCCAGGTATTGATGTCATGGGGATCGCCCACCACCGTGAGCAGTCGGGGCAGCGTCGTCATACAACCTCCTGAGTCCATCCAAGTTCCCCATACCAGGTCGCCGCGCAGGTATCCATGGTGTAATGCTCCAGAGCCCGCTGATAGGCGCGATCGCCCCAGGGTTGACGCAGAGCCGGATCCAGCCAGGTTCCTAGAGCCGCCGCTAGGGCCGGAGCATCCCCCGGGGGCACCAAACACCCCGCCGTTCCCACCACCTCCCGGCAGGCCGGCACATCGCTGGCGACCATGGGCAAACCGGCCGCCATGGCTTCAATCAAGGCAATGCCAAATCCCTCATCCGCCGTCGTGGAAAAGGCATAGAGATGCATCTTCCCCAGCAGATCCGGCACATCAGAGCGATCGCCCCAGAAGGTAACCACCTTGGCAAGTCCCAAATCCGCCGCTAGGACTTCCAAGGGCGATCGCTGATCGCCATCACCAATTAGCCACAGGGCAATCTCAGGATGATCGGCATGGAGCAGGGCGATCGCCCGCAGCAGCGTTGCCTGATCCTTGATGGCATTCAACCGCGCCACCATACCGATCACCGTGGGGCGATCGCTGCGGGATGGACGGGTCTGCTGGGCACGACGGGCGATCGCCTGCAGATCACAGCCATTGGGGATGGCGCGGGAACCGGCGGGTAGAGACGTCACTCGGGTGAAGGACTCATGCACCGATTGGGAACAGCTATAGATGGGAATGCCCAACAGGCGCGACCCTTGGACAATGCGCACCCAGAGCCGCTGTTGCCTAGGATCCTTTGGTAGCGGATTGCCCGCCCGTGCTACCACAGTCGTCACACCAGCCAGGCGAGCAGCCAGCCCCACCAGCAGATGCAGACCAAAGGTATAGACCACGACCGCTTGGGGGCGCTGCCGTTGGAAATAGGCCAACGCCTGGGACACAAACCGTAGCCGTTGCCGAGGATGGTAGGCACAGTCCACCACTTGGGCTCCAGCGTCGAGAAACTGCGATCGCATCGTTTGACAGGCGGGGTTGAGGTTCAACACCCGATGCTGGATCGAGGGCGGCCCATGGCGCACCAGTTGTAAACACAGATGTTCATTGCCGCCCAAAGCTAAGCCATTGAGAACGTGAACCAGGATCGGCGCGGGAGGATCGGTCATAGGGCACCTGCTCGGGCAAAATGTTCAACACGGTGGCATAGTCGCGGGCCATGGTGGCGATCGCAAACAGGTGTTGGGCCACGTCTTGGGCCTTTTTCGCCACCGCTTGGGCCTGGTCAGGATGGTTGGCCACATAGCGAATCGTTTCCGCTAGGCGATCGGGATTGCCCGGCGGCACCAGCCAGCCCAGATCGCCATCCTGCAGCACTTCGCAGCAGGCCCCCACCTGGGTTGCCACGACCGGCACCCCCATAACCATGGCTTCCACCAAGGCAATCCCAAAGCCTTCATCGGGCTTGGCGGCAAACACAAACAGATCCATCTGCCGCAGCACATCGGGAATATCTCGACGCATACCCAGCAGCGTCACGCAGTCCTCCAGGCCCAGCTCCGCCACCAGCGCCTCATACTCCGCCCGGCGACTACCCTCACCAATCAACTGCACCTGAATGGGTATCCCCTGCTGCTTCAGGCGTTGGGCAGCGCGGATCAAGGTGGGCTGATCCTTGTGAATTTCTAGCCGAGCCACCATGCCAATGGTGAGCGGTTGATGGACAGAGCGAGGGGGGCGATCGCCCTCCGGTTCCCAGGCACAGGCGTTGTAGACCACCTGGGTTTCCGCCTCAGGCACGCCAAAGTGCTGCACTACTCCAGATTGAATATAGCTACTACAGCACAGCAGCCGATCGGTGAGCGATCGCCCCCACTGCACCTGCTGGCGAAACTTCGAGAAGCTGGGCGACCCCACCGGCGGATAGTTGCCCACATGGGCCGCCACTCGCCGCACTCCCGCCAAACGCGCCCCCGCCGCCATAAACGTATGCCAGCCAAAGGGCATGGACAGGAATGCCTGGGCTCGATATTGCCGCGCTAGACGATAGATCCCCACCACTAGTTGACCATAGCGACGATAGCCTCGGGCGGGCAACTGTAAGCTATGGAGCGGTACCCGGAGCGATCGCAGCTCTGGTTCTAGATCCCGAGGTTCGTCATAGAGCGTGACCACCACCGGCTGAATGCCCCAGGCCAACCACTGACGACAGAGATCCAGCACCAGCACCGGCGTGCCCTCGGCGCAGAGGGAGGTGAGGGCAATCAACACCGTAGGCTTGGACATCGAGGTCATACCACATTCCCCACAGGCTTAGGATCAGCAGGGCGATCGGACAACTGGAGCCGCGCTAGGACGCGATCGCGATGGCGCTGACTGATAAACCACACATTCCCCCAGGCATCACAAGGATCGAGGATCCAAGCAAACCGATGAGCCGTGGCATCATAGAGGGCCGCGTCGTAACCTAGGTGGAAGAGATAAGACACCACATCATCCGCCTGGATGCCATAGCGGTATAAGGCTCCGTTAATTTCCACAATCAGCACATCAAAGCCCTGGTGAGCGAGCAGCCGAGAGGCACCGCGCAGCACCGACAGCTCAAACCCCTCCACATCCAGCTTGGCGATCGCATACTGCTGCTGCCCATCCACCACATCATCCAAGCGCCGACAGGCTACCGGCATGGACAGAGAACGAGACTCGGCATCCGCCATCACGTGATTCACCGTATCCAAATCCGTGGTGAACTGCAGCGTCGTTTCCTGCTCACCCAAGGCCACGGGATGCCCCTGCACCCAGGTCAACTGGTTGTCCGTCAGGGTGCGAGACAGGCGATCGAAGGTTGCAGGACAAGGTTCAAAGGCATGAACCCGACCGCGTTCCCCCACCAGCGAAGCAGACAGCAGACTATAGAGCCCAATATTGGCTCCAATATCTAACACCGCATCCCCTGGCCGTAGATAGCGCTGGAAAAACCGAGTAGTGTCGTATTCCGCCTGGGGCGTGTAGTAGACAATATTGCGCGTCTCATGCCCCTGGGGATCCAGCCGCACGGGATAGCCAAACACCTGACGCTGAACCGAACGCTGGGGCAAGCGATAGGCCAGCCACCAATAGAGCGATCGGGCGATCGCCCCCAGACGCTGACCTCGGTTCGCTGGATGGATCCAAATCGATCGAAGAATCTTGAAATAACTCAGCATAATCGTCTCAGATTGAGAGCAGCAGCTATTCGTAGGGGGACTCCATGACATGAAGCTAACGGGTTTCGACGATGCTCAACCCTCTGCTCATAGGTTGTAGTACCGTAGGGTGCTGTTAGGCGAAGCCGTAACGCACCGTCTCGCCAAACCTTGATGGGCGTTCTAGTCCGAACAAAGAAGGTGAATCGTGGACGGCTGCGTGAGCAGATCGACGGGGCGACCCCAGCGATCGCCCACCTGGGCATAGCCAAACGACTCGATTAACGCCACCATGGCCTGGCGCGACACGCCCAGACTCTCCCAAGACCCGCAGTGGCATTCGATCAACAGCGCTGGCTTATAGGCTTGGATCGTCGCTTGGGCACCCTGGAGCACCGCCAGTTCATGGCCTTCCACATCAATTTTCATGGCGTTGGGAATGCGATCGTGGTGCAGCATCCATTCATCGAGAGGAACCGCCGAGACGCTGAGGGTAGGAATATCAGCCTGGGCATCGGTCACCCAGAAATTATTCGCGCCGTTGTCGTAGGCGGAGAGGGTGAGGGTATGCACATGGTCGGAGAGGGCGATCGCTTCAATGTGGGCAGTCACCTGGTTTAAGCTCAACGTTTCCTTCAGCACCTCAATCGTGGAAGGAATCGGCTCAAACGCCTGCACCGTCAACTCTCTACCCTTAGCCAGCGATAGAGCAGTACTGTAGACACCAATATTGGTGCCAATGTCGAAAAACACCCCCTGAGACGGCAGAGCATCAGCCAGAAACGAGAGCGATCGCTCATCAGCGTGGGGGCCCTGCCAAAACTGACGATGGGCAGCCTTGGGCAAACGCAGGGATTGCCCCAGCGCCTGCACCGGCAGGTATTGGCCACCGCCTTGGCCCATGGCCAGGAGCTTATGCCAGCGCAGATGCCAGGCTTGGGGATTAAACCAGCGGCGGGAAACGTAAGCAGTCCAAGGAGCAGTTGTCATAGGAGTTAAGGAGTTAGTTGACGTTGGGATGTCTCTTGCCCTGGGAGGGCGTACAGGCAACCTAGGAGGGCGATCGCATGGCTAGATACACCGGCTCTTGCCCGTGGCCATGGCGGGTGAGGTGAAATCCGTAGGGCTGGAGATAGCTAGCGATGGTCTCCGCCGTGGTATTGGGATGAATTTCTAGGACGATCGCCCGCACCCGCTGCAGCCAGCCGTTGTTCTGGGATAACAGCTCATCCTCGGTACCCTCGATGTCGATTTTCAGAAGATCGAGGTGCTCCCAACCTAGGGCGGTGAGGAGATCGGGCATCGTTTGCACCGTCACAGCCACCTGCTGATCCAGGCGATGCATGGGTGAGGTTTCCAGGGCAGAACAGGCAGGATTTTGACCAAACCGTAGATTCAGCGTGCCGCTGGTGACGCCAATCGCTCCCTCAATCACCTGAGCCGGCACTCGGTTGAGCATCAACGTCTGGCGCAGCAGGGGAATATTGCGCGGATCCGGTTCCACGCAGACCATCTGTGCTTCGGGAAACTGGCAGTGTAAATAGAGCGCCCCCAAGCCGATATTGGCTCCCAAATCCACCACGGTGCGGGGCACAAAACCTAGGACATCGGCAAGCTGATATTCTCGATCCAGCAAAATGCCCTTGGCCATACCCGCATAGGCAAACGACAGCGGAAAGGTGACCCGATGCTCAAGCAGATGGGCCGTGACCATTTCCACCGGCAGCGGTTGTTGGCGGCGATCGCACCAGCGACCCCAGTAGTGAAAACGCAGGTACCAACCCCGAGGTAAACCCAGACCCTGGAACTGGCGATCGCTCTCCAGCACCTGTTGTAAAACCGTCCAGCTCGACGCAAGTGTCATAGCAATGTCATCGCTCATAGGAATGATGGTGTGGTTCTCTTTTCAGCCCCTAAGAGTGGGTATCAGGGAGAGGCTGGGCTAAATATTCAGCCAGGGCCTGAGGATAGGGCACCGTTTCGCCGGCCAGAGTGGTTAGGCTATAGCCTGGCAGCAGATCCATCAGAGCTTGGGCGGCAGCGATCGCATCCTCAAACGCAAAGGGGTGGAAGCCTACCAGCACAATCGGTCGATACTGCTTTAGCGTTTGCTGGGCACCCTCAAGCACCTGCAGTTCCGCCCCTTCCACATCAATCTTCAGGAAGCCAGGCGTCAGGGCATGGCGAGCGACGAGAACATCCACGGTGGTGGTTAACACTGGGTAGGAGTGGGCGGGCAACTGGTGGGGATTGGGCAATTTGGCCGCGTCCACCACCGAAAAACCACTGCCAATATCATCGGTATCGCTGCCCAAAATGTTGAGGGTGATCGTCTGATCTGGCTGATCGGTGCAGGCAGTCGCTTCCATCAAAACGCGATCGCTAAAACCATTACCCTGCACATGGCGTTCCAGCAAACGCAGGTTGCCCGGCCCCGGCTCCACGGCAACCACCCGTCCTTGGTCGCCCACCAAATAGGCCAACTCTAGGGTCATCTGTCCCACATTGGCACCCACATCGATCACATCCATCCCCGGCTGCACCACCCGGCGAAACGCTTGGATCGTCTCCAGTTCCGCCATCTCACCCCGCAGCGCCACTAGGGGATCGAGCCGCCACGATCGCTCATTTTGCACAGCGATCGCTAGGCCATCTTGACCATAGCGCTGGGATAGCAGCCACCGATAGAGCGATCGCGCTCCAGCCTGCACCGAGGGCGGCAGTCCAGTCAACACGGGACGGAGGGCAGAGTGAGCCCAAATTAATGTATCTGGCATAGTTAGCCTCTTTCGTGGACGAACGGTCAAGTTTGGCGAATGCGAGATGCAGCCGACGAGAGACAAGGACAATAAGTCGCGCTTTGCCACCTAGAAAGATAGGTTGGGCAGGCAGGTTGGATGACCCACCAAGCGGTGATACACCTGTAGATAGCCATCAACCATGCGGTCATGACTGAAGCGGCGATCGCACTCTGAGCGGCAGTCAGCCCGGTCGATCCGGTCGATCTGCTGCACCGCCTGCACCATGTCCTCCACGTCGTTGCAGAGAAATCCAGTTCTTCCATGGGCGATCACCTCCGGGGCAGAACCCCAGCGGGTCGCAATCACCGGCGTACCGCAGGAGAGAGCCTCAGCCATGACGATGCCAAAGGGTTCATGCCACTGAATGGGAAACAGGAGCGCCTTGGCATTCCCCAAAAACGAAACCTTCTGAGCATCATCCACCACCCCCACCCATTCAATGGTGTCGCTCAGATAGGGCTGCACCTGCGTTTCAAAATACTGCCGTCCGCCCGGCTCATCCGAAATATTGCCAGCAATTTTGAGCGGCAGTCCGGTTTTTTGGGCCACCTGAATCGCCAAATGCACGCCCTTGTTATGGGTGAGGCGTCCAAGAAAGGCCAGGTAGCCGGGGTGGGACGGACAGGGAGTGAAAGGAAAGCGATCGCCCTCCACGCCGTTGTAGACCGTCGTCCAGTTCCCCAAGTGGGAAACATGCCGTCGCTGATCGTCACTAATGCTAATCAGCGCTAGGGCCTGCGATCGCTGCTGCAGGAGCCAGCGCAGGTCGGTCTCGCGAATATCGTTGGCAAACCGGGCAATCACCGGCACCGACGTCTTCAGCACTGCCCAGAGATAGTCCACTCGCCCAAAGTTGTACACCACATCGGCCTTGCGAATCGCCGCTAAGCTCAGCCCCTGAAACCAAAGCTTGCGATAGGCTCGGGACGCATAGACTTGGGTGGGCGGTTGGTGGGACAGGAGGCGATCGCCCTCGGTGGAGTCAGGATGGGCCAGGAGGGTGACATGGTGGCCGCGCTGCTGCAGTCCCCGACAAAACAGCGCTACAATCCGCTCCGTTCCCCCATAGTGTTGAGGCGGCACGGGTAATCTAGCATCAGCAATCACCACGACATTCATATCTTCTTCCGTTATATCAAGGCGTTGAACGACAGTGCGTTACGGCTTCGCCTAACAGCACGCTACGGTAGGATTGAGATCTGTCTCCTGAATAGCATTTCTAGTCCTCCAGCCAATGCAGCAGGGAGCGATTCAGCAACTGACTGAGCTGCTCCACATCCGAATAAAATAAGCTTTGCAGCTTCGTTTTCATAGCCGGATCGAGGGGCGATCGCACCGCCACCTTCTGGTTGAAACGGGTGAGCGCTCGATAGAGGGGATACACTGTTTTCCCAGAGATACCTAACCGATTTAGACTCATCTTCAAAGGCTTAGGAGGCGATTCAACTAAGACTTGCAGTCCTCGACTCCGCCAGGTTGTATTGGGGTTCACCACCTGCAGAGGCGGACGATAGGTTGAATCAACGCCCAAAAACGTCAGCACCTGACCATAGACCCTGTCTACATCAGCCCGCAGGTCATCATAAATAACGACATGCAGTTGCTCTGGCGGAAAGCGATCGACATACCGCTGCACCTGGGGATAAAATTTAGCAATTTCTGTATACAAGACCATCTTAGGATCGGGATAGGCCGGGGGCAGGCGCTTTCCCTGGGCGCGATCGCCCTCAGCAGCGATCGCTTCAGCAAAGTCCAGAATAGGTTCACTATCCATAGAATTACTCAGCCTTTGGCAATAGAGAGAATACACCACATCCACAGGATTTCGCAGCATGATGATGATCTTCATGGCTGGGTTAAGGTCGTAGATCTCTTGAGCAGCGGTCTGAGAATACAGATAGTAGGGCGTTCCCTCACCGCAGCACAAGGCATTCTCATCAAATAAAGCGAGATAGTCCTCTAGTCGCTCGCAGGCCCGGGGCACGTTTAAGTCACGACCAAAAAAGTACGGCTTAGCTGGCGTTGAAATCGCCACCTCGGGATGGTCAGATAAATAATGACACAGGGCCGTTGTGCCACATTTTGGTGCCCCTACAATTAAAAAATCTGGTGTTCTCATCGTACGTTCCATCGTCAGGACTAGGACTTCAAGACCGAGGCTTAGGCTGCCAGCGCTGCAAGAGGGTAGTTTGGGTAAGCACGATCACCTGCTGCAGGGTGGACGGGGTCAGTCCCCACCAATCCTTCAGGGTCAGGTTAATGCTGCGATTTAGGTGAACCAGTAGGTAACCGAGTTCTACCGTATTGGCGATCGCCAAGGCCATGAGAATTGTCAGCAGGGTTGGCGATCGCCCCAGCAGCATCCCCTGTCCCAGCAGGATCGCCGCGAAACAAACCGAGGTTAGGATCGAACTGAGGGTAATGGGCCGGGGTTGATTCAAACCATAAAGGCTGTTGACAATGATGTGGCGCATCACCTTGGGCAGGTGGGCCACCACCAGAATCATGGCCGGAACGATCGCTGCCGAAAATTCTGTCCCAAACAGCAGGGGAATTAACAAAGGAATCACCAGGATCAAAAACCCGCCCATCACCACGCTGAACAGCATGGCATAGCGCAAGCCTCGCCCCAGCAACTGCCGTTGATCGGTTGCTGCCGTTTGGCGGGCCACCTTGGGCAGCAAAATGCTCTGAAAACTGGAGGTGAGCACGCTCAGCCCAGAAGTAGCGGCGGTGAAGGCAACGGCATAGAGACCAATGGTCGCGGTATCCAGCACCGTCACAATCACCAAGCGATCGCTTTCGTAGGATACTGTCGCCGCCAAACTAGCCACCTTAAACCGCGATGCCATCACCATCAGCGCCCTGGCTTCCTGCAGCGAAGGTCGAGTCATCAACAGCGATCGCCCCTCCACCCACTGCACCACTGCCACCACTGCCGTCCCCAGCCAGTTGAACCATAGAACAGCTTCTACTGTGACCCCCTGGGATAGCCACAGCACGATCAGGCCCACCAGATAGATCAACGCCTGCAGCGATCGCAACACGTTGAACTGGGTAAACTTCTGTTCTGCATGACGAACAGCAATTAAAATTGAACTACTAAAGTTCAGGGGTAAGAAAGCAATCAGGTAGAGCCGAGTGATCGCTAACCACTGCGATCGCTCTTCGCCTAACATCAGGGGCAGGAGCAGCACCGCCGCCACCGTCGTGATCAATGCCAGACCCAGAGAGAGGTAGAGCCCTGTAACCGCCACCCGCCGCACATCCACATCAGGCTGGCTAGCCCGTCGGGTGATCGCCGTATTCAGGCTCATGAGCCCCATATTGGCAACAATTTGCGGCCAAAATAAAATCGCTGCCAAGGCTCCCCGCCCCTCTGGCAACAGCAAGCGCGCGGTTAAAATACCGGTTGCTGTATTGCAGACCAGGATAAAACTACTGGTGGCAAAGGTGCCGAGCCAAGCTTTGGCGGCATGGTTAGACATAGGCGTTGCTTAGGGAGACTCCGGAGCCGCATCATGGGCACAGGCGATCGCCATGGAAGTTGGGAACTCAGCACTAGCCGCCTGATCCGACAAGGGGCAGCCCAGATGCCCGCCAGCTCGCACAATAAAGTCATTAAAGTCTCGATCCTGGCGCACCGGCGGCACTAGCAATGCACCCGTATCCTCCCACTCCAACAGCGTGCCGCCCCCAGACAACCCCGCCAAGCCTCCGGTAAAGCGCACCAACTGTTCATTATTGGGATTGCGCTCATCAACGGAATAGACCGTGCCAGCCGGCTGACCGTTGTAGGTCGATTCTAGGTAAAAGATATAGGGTACATTCGCCTGAAAGCTAAATTCAGTCACGGGTGGCGGTAGTTGGCGGCCATCTTCTACAGAAACCGCCCGAGATGTCGATCCAGGGCTATCCACTTCGTAAAAAAGCGGTGTTCTCACCCCAGTCTCCAAATTCAAGATGCCAAAGGTGGAGCGATAGGCCGCATCCGATCCTTCAAAGCGAAATTCAACAATCGTATCCACATCAAACTGAATGCCCGTGGGATCAAACACATCCCCATGGGCAGGGAAAGCGATCGCCCCTGCAGATAAGGAAGCGATCGCCATTGTTCCGAGCCAGACATGATTCAACTTCATCATTTAACATCCACAAAACTGCAAGCAAGCTCTACCATACCCGAGCTGGCAAGGTCTCAGGCTCCACCCCAAGCTGGGAAAGAAAGGCACGGGTCTCCGATAGCCGTTGTTCATAATCCACGCAGGCAGCCGTGATACAGGGCGCATTACCGGGTGGCCCAAGGGCAAAACGGCGCGGCAATGCTTGGGCATCCTCCACGGATGCTAGACAGGCCGCGTAGGCGTCATTCAAAGCATCGGATAAGGTACGGGCTCGCTCTAGCGTGGCCGCATCAAACCCATAGTCTTCAAAATCGGGGGCAATGCTGTTAAACACATTGGTGCCAGTAATATCCGACTGGTTGGGGGGATTGGCCTGGCCGGCACCCGCCAGACCGAACACCAACCCAATCGTCATCCCAATCATGGTTAAGGGACGTTGTTTCATAAGGCATAGTCTCCGTTTTGCCTAGAGTCTGCATCGAGGTTCATAGACGAGCGCTGGTCAACCCAGCGCTAAAACGATGCACCAATTCCCAATACAAAGCGGGCTCCATCTCCAGCTCCGGTGATGTCGCGCAGGGCAGGGGTAATCACAATGCTGCGATTGGCAAAGGGAGCCACCGATAGACCAATGGCCAGATCTTGCCCCGTCCATTCCGTCACCAAACTGACGGGTTCAGCCAGCCGCACCGCCACACTGCCAAAAGCACCAATGGTGTCGTTGCCTTCATCCACATCGGTTTCTGAGCGGAACATACCGCTACCGATACCGGCGGTGAAGGCAATGCGACTAAAGGGATCTTCAATGCGATCGCTGAGGGTGACAATCTTGGTGAGCACCCCGTAGACCGAGGATTCGAAGTCATCCGCATCCCCCACCGTCAGAAAGCCATTCCAGCCGATCGCCCCGGCAAAGTCTTCCGAGAACCGGCGGTGAACCCGGAGATTAAAACCCCCATCCCCAAAATCTCGGTTACTCCCAAAGCTGGCTAAGGTGTAGGACAACTCCACCCCCACGACTTCGCGGGCATCGCCAGCTCCAATGCCAAAAACCATCGCGCCGTCACTGACATCGCTATAGCGGGTGCGAGACTGGAACGTGGCTCCCACAAAGGGCGTCCAGTTGTCTAGCCCATAGCCCGTAGGATTGACAATCGTCAGCCCCGGTGTCCAGCGATCGCCCCCTCGGCGACCTTCTAACTCCTCTAGGCGCTGCTGCTCCTGCTGCACGTCCATCAAGTCGGGAACATAGAGCGTTGACGACGATGGAGTCGCTTGGGCCAAGGTTTGGGCCATCATCTGCGGAGCGATCGCCGCTTCGGGCTGAGACGTGGGAGCAGGAACGTTGATCTGGGGCGCGATCGCCCAGGTTAAGTCTGATTCCACCTCAGGAGGCGCGATCGCAACAGACACCTCACCGAGATGCCCCGCAGACACCTCGACCCCAGCTCCATCAGCTCCCTCATCAGCCCAAATAGGCATAGCAGCCGGTTCAGGAGTGCCTTGCCAAAACTCTAGACGGTCTGTGGGCGACGGCGATCGCAGATTCTGCGCTGAGTCCAGCACCAAAGCCGTGTCTAGGTTGACCTCCGTGATCGGCAAACTAGGGGCGATCGCTTGATCCTCGATGGCTAACTCATCTGCCCTAGGATGCACAACGTCAACGGCGATCGCTCGATCCTCGATGGCTGGCTCCTCAACCGCCGCATAGGTGATCCAGTCACGATCCTCATCGAGCGCCGCTTCCTCTGCCACCTCAAGATTCACGGGGTCAACGCGATCGGCGATCGCTAGTTCCAGCAGGGCTCGATCCTCCGTGACCATGGCTCCATCTATCGGATCCTCCCCAACCCTCGACCGAGCCATGGTCACCACCGAGCTATCTGGAGGAGCGATCGCCACCGAAGGTTTAATCGTCCCATCGGATTGTGCCGACAGCGACAGCGGCTCACGGGCAATCATTTGCGGCGGCACAGCCTGCACCTTACCCTCCGATGCAAGCTGGTGGTGATCATCAGCCCTATTCAGATCAGGATCGTCCTTCAGTGGCACCGGATCAGCAGAAGCGATCGCAGGCTGCAGGGCTTCCTTGGCTGCTAACGCCGCGATCGTATAAAGAACAGCGGTTGAGATACGCATAGAAACAAGATCGGTTGAGGGGACAGGTGTCATCATTGACACCACATTCATCACGAGAACGGATGGATCCGCTCGCTCTCTAAATCCAGTTGCAGATGATTGGGGTAGAGCACAGTAGTGATGGGAGAGACCCATCCATATCTCTCATCTCAGCCTGACGTTTGAACCAGGCCATTCCCTGACCGAAGGAGTATGGGCTATGTCTTGATACACCCTATAGAGTTTTCCATCAGGACGCTCCCTTAAGGGTTCTTGTGCCCAAGCTAAGGGCGGCAGGCAGTCATTCCTCCCATTAATCCAGGCTTAACCTATGGCCAATGCGCAATCAAGACGGGTGTAGTACACTGAAACTCAACTCCCAATTTCGTGACTCATCCTGTCTCTATTCGTTAGCATGTAAGGGTGATTAACTTGTACTATCCCTTACGGTCACTGAAGGAAGGACACTGGTTTAAGCTCATTTGTGGTGCAAGCTTCCAACACCTTCCTGCCATCCAAAATTTAGTCCTGGCCTATGCGCTGGCCGGAGCCGACTGTATTGATGTCGCGGCGGATGCGGCAGTGGTGGCGGCGGCCCGAGAGGCGCTCGACCGAGCTGGTCATCTAGTAGACGCCCAGTGGCAACGCGGCGATCGCCCCTGGGTGCGGCCTCTACTCATGGTCAGCCTCAACGACGGGGATGATCCTCATTTTCGTAAGGCAGTCTTCGACCCCAACACCTGCCCGTCCGATTGTCCTCGCCCCTGTGAAGCAATTTGTCCTGCTCAGGCGATCGCCTTCACTCCAGCCCAATCCGGCGTGATCGCCGAGCGTTGCTATGGCTGTGGGCGCTGTGTGCCCATCTGTCCCTTTGATACCATCTCGACCCAGTTCTATCGCTTCTCCCCCGCCGATCTCCTCCCCCTCGTCCTCAGCGGCATTGATGCCATTGAAATCCATACCCAGGTGGGGCGACGGGATGCCTTTGAAACCCTATGGCAGGCGATTGCTCCGGTGATACCCCATCTCTCCCTGGTGGCCGTGAGCTGTCCCGCTGGCGATGGAATTGAGAACTACCTGCGATCGCTCTATGCGGTGATGCAGCCCCAGCCGCCGGTGGTGATCTGGCAGGCCGATGGTCGGGCGATGAGCGGCGACATTGGCGATGGCACTACCCACGCCACCCTACGTTTAGGACAAAAACTGCTGGCCGCCGAGCTACCGGGCTATGTGCAGCTTGCCGGCGGCACCAATGGCTACACCGTGGAAAAACTGCGATCGCTCCACCTCTTGCCGCCGTTGTCTCCCACACCTAGCGATCGCGCCCCCTCGAAGGCGATCGCTGGCGTTGCCTACGGTAGCTATGCCCGCACCCTCCTATCTCCCGTGTTGGACACCCTCGACGCGATCGTGCAGGAACGGGCCAGTCCTTCTGTTATCCCAGAGTCTGGGGACGGGGGAGCGATCGCCCAGCTAGCATCTACACCCGCCTATCTGGAACAGTATCCTGCCTTGCTGAACCAAGCCATGACCCTAATTGACACCCTCATATCTCCCCTAAAAGGGCCTGGCGGCCCAGACCAGATGCAGCTAGGCAAGCGATCGCCCTATGTCGCCAAGCTGTAACCCAGATCAGGTACCGACTCCGTTGGTTACCCCGTAATTCACTCAGTGATCCCTAGTATCCCTAGGTTTTGCCCATGACTATCCCAAACCATGACGCACCATTCATTCCCTGTCTAAGGTCTCAGCCTTGAGATCGTCCGCCCTGTCGAGTCTCTCAACCTCACCCTATTAGCCACCTATGACATCCCACGGTCGTCCCTCTTCCAGTGCTTCGGATCCGCATCCTACCGCCCCCGAGAACCCAACCCAGCCCTCTGGCATCACCGATGACCTCGAACAACTGCTGGCCGTTCTCCCCCCCAGCATCCGGCAAACGCTCAGCCAGCATCCCCAGCGCAATTATTTGGTGGAAGTGGTGATGGATCTGGGGCGACAGCCAGAGGCACGCTTTCCCCAGCAAACCGAATACCTCTCCGAGGATGTCGTCTCCCAAGCGGACTTGGACTACTGCATTGAACGGGTCGGCAGCTTCAGCGGCGATAACCGAGCTGGCATCGAACGCACCCTGCATCGGATCAGCGCCATCCGCAATCGCCAAGGCACCATCATTGGGCTCACCTGCCGGGTCGGACGGGCCGTATTTGGCACTATTGGCATGATTCGCGATCTGGTGGAAACCGGTAAGTCAATTCTGATGCTGGGGCGGCCGGGGGTGGGCAAAACCACGGCACTGCGGGAAATTGCGCGGGTCTTAGCCGATGATCTCAACAAGCGTGTGGTGATCATCGATACGTCTAATGAAATTGCTGGCGACGGCGATATCCCCCACCCAGCTCTAGGCCGCGCCCGACGGATGCAGGTGGCCAAGCCGGAGTTGCAGCACCAGGTGATGATTGAGGCGGTGGAAAACCACATGCCTGAGGTGATTGTGATCGACGAAATTGGTACGGAGCTGGAAGCCTTGGCCGCCCGCACCATTGCCGAACGCGGGGTGCAGCTCGTGGGCACGGCCCACGGCAACCGCATTGAAAACCTGATCAAAAATCCCACCCTTTCCGATCTGGTGGGCGGCATCCAGTCGGTCACCCTGGGTGACGATGAAGCGCGGCGGCGCGGTAGCCAAAAGAGTGTCCTCGAACGCAAAGCACCGCCGACCTTTGATATTGCAGTGGAAATGCTGGAGCGCCAGCGTTGGGTGGTGCATGAGCAGGTCTCTGATACGGTGGACAATCTGCTGCGCGGTCGTTTGCCGGTGATGCAGGTGCGGGCGGTAGATGACCAAGGCAAGGTCGAGATCACCGAAGAGGTGCAAAGCCCGAGTAATCCTGAAATCTCCACCTATCGGCGATCGCGCCCCTCCGCCAGTCTGGGCAGTGAGGTTCCCCAAGTACGCGGCTGGCGTGCATCCGGCCAGATGTTACCGTTGCAAACCCAAGGGCGATCGCGGACGGTGCGATCGGTGCCCGCTGCGGCCCTCCCCTCCATGCGTTCTCCTGAGCATCAGCAGTTTGATCAATTGCTGCAAGAATCCCTCAGCGATCGCACCCTAGAGGATGAGGACGAAGCCCTCGTGGGAATGCCCACCGGCCCCAACGGGGAAGATCTGCCCCTGCATGTCTATCCCTACGCAGTCAGTCGCCAACATTTGGATCAGATTATCCACACCCTCAACCTGCCCATCGTCATCACCAAAGACCTCGACCATGCCGATGCCGTGCTGGCGTTGCGATCGCACCTGAAAAACCATTCCAAGCTGAAGCACATGGCCCAAGTGCGACAACTGGCCGTCTATGCGGTGAAGTCCAACACCATGCCGCAAATCATTCGCGCCCTCAAACGCATGCTCAAACTTGACGACCAAGGCATCAATGAACCCATTAACCTAAATCTCTTTTCCCGCAGCGGCGATGGTGACGAGATCGAGGCCTTAGAAGAAGCCCGCCTAGCCGTTGAGCAAATTGTCATCCCCAAGGGGCAACCGGTGGAACTACTGCCGCGATCGGCGAAGGTGCGCAAAATGCAGCATGAACTGGTGGAACACTACCGCCTCAAATCTTCTAGCTTTGGCGACGAGCCCAACCGCCGCCTGCGTATCTATCCCGCCTAGGGCATTGAGTATGTTCCGCACCATGGTTATGGAGGTTCAGACCCTGTCCCGAGAGCATTCCCTTGCTCAAAACAACTTCACCTAGCTCTTGGAGCTGTTCCCAGAGATGTGGCAGGCATCCATGCGGGAAAAAAGCACCCAGCACCACCAATCTACGACCCCAACCAAGACACAGGCCTTGGCTGGCAGATGCCCGCGCACGGCTGTTAGATCAAAGACCACATCTTGGTAGTAGATCCAGCGATTTTTCACCCGCCAGCCCACGCGATCGCCAAACTGCTCCCAGATTTGATCACCGGGATAGTCGCCATCCAGCTTCGCACCACAATCTACATACAGCGATTGCTGAACACTAAAGCCAAAATGCCCTTGGCTGTAGGTCGTCCATAGTTGATCAATCGTGCGTAGATCCGTGCAGGGAAACCCCCGGAGTTGCTCCACCCGCATCCAGTCCCCCTCTTTCCGTCCCACGCATTTGAGCATGACCCGGTAGGTTTCATCATCCGCCGCCTGCCAGTTGCCCGCCTGGAGCAAATCGCGTAGAGGTCGATAGTCCACCCCCTTTTTAGACTGGAGGGGATCCAGGGTGAGGCTGCTTGGCGCAGGGACTTGAATTTGGCTGAGGGGTAGGTTTTGTTGTCCATCCAAAGTCAACCGCTGTAGGGCATTCAGATCAGCGATGGTCACCCGCAGCAGCCCATCTGCAAATTCCAACACCGCACATTTCTGGCGTCGCCCTTGCTCCGTCAAATATTCCGATCGCAAAAAACGACCAATGCCATGGCCTTGGTGAACCACATAATCTCCCGGATGGAGATCATTAAGATCCATCAGATCCGTAGGAGCCGCCACGGCTGCATCAAGTCGATCGGCAGAACTGGTGTGAGCCACTGCTTTGCGCGCAGGTTTCAGCACTTGCATAGACAGCTCCGTCATCACCTGCTGCTCAATGATCGTCACCTCTTCATCCCGTAAACTCAGGGCCGCCTGGATGCGCTTGAGTTTCGTCCGGGCGCGATCGGTGAGCAAGTAGCCTTGCTTGAGGGCAATTTTCAGGGCTGTTGCATAATAGCGAGCCCGTTCCCGCTTGCGCAGTCGATAGGGTTCTTGCAGATCTTGAAGAATGCGCGCCGCTAACTCAATGGGCACATTTAAATTGGCACGCTCTACCTCTAGATAGTGGCGATCGAGATCATCAATCTCGCCGTCATTTTCCTTCAAGACCTGGGTCACCAGTTGACGGTAATCCCCTACCACATCCTTCAGTTCTGCCCGAGCAATGGGAATACGATAGCCCTCTTTTTCTACCACAATAATTTGGGGCTCCGGTGCCGATGCTAGTTCGGTTTGAAAGCGCTGCCTGGCATAGTCATGAAGATCTTGAGCATAAATCCATTCTGTTTTACCCAATCGGGCTGCTCCTGTTTGGATACCTTCAATTAGGTATCGGGTGTAGAGCGATTGCGCCTGCTTGGTACTGGATTCTTCCTTAGCTTGGTACGATACCTCATAGGCATTACACGAGGCTAGTAACACCGTTCCCTTACTTTTAAGCTGTTGGAGGTTAATTGAGTCATCCCCCTTTTGCAGCAAATTAGCCACGGCACCGCTAAAGCAACAGTCTAGAATCACAACTTTTTGATCCGAGCGACTGCTCATCAAATGGCGATGTAGCCAAGCTGCCTCAACAGCGCTAGATTCCACCAGCCGTTGCCCATCCTTACGGGTTTGGCAGGTAGACAAGTAAAGTTGACTCCCCGTAGAATTATCTAAAGCTCCATGGCCAGAAAAGTAAAATAGTAAAACATCATCCCGACGACGACCACCAAAAAAATGTTCAACAGCTTCCCGTAGCTCTTGCGGATTGGGGTTTTGTAGAACCTTGACCTCAAAACTGCCACGATGGGGATCCTTTAGTACAGCTTGCATCTGCGCCAGATCTGCTAAAGTGCCTGGCAGCGGCTCATATCCCGCTCCATAATCACTCACCCCAACTAACAGTGCTAAGCGCCGACCAGACATCTCAAAACCCTCATTATTAAGTTGGCTGCACGGATATCGTCCTTGCAGCCTAACGAACCACCGCATCTTCCCCCTCAGCTATCCAGTCACGGACAGCAGGGGGATCAGTGCCCGTCGCTGTAGTTCATTAGGCGTCTATCTGAAGCGCAGGAGAGATCTACTCGGACAGCCGTCCTACAAAAAATCCTAGGGAGGACAAGAGAGCGTTCAGAAGCATGGGGGCGCAGCAAATCATCAATCAGGGCATCTAACACTTCATGGTTTGTGGCTGCATCATAGAGTGTCAGAAAAAAAGTCATAGTTCATCATACTGAGAGAGAGATGTTCGCTACTAGTGTAGGCGATGCGCTGAAAAGCAGAGAGATGGGCGATCACCCTCCCCCGGGGATCCGAATCACCCTGCGCCAGAGATCCCCATGCCGTAAAACCGCAAACAGGGACGAGCGATCGCCCATCCCTGCATTCATCAAGAGGTCATCTGACACCATGCCACTCTAGATGGAGACAACCGGTAGAGCCTTCTGAATCTCTTCTCGGTACTGACTCTTCTGCTTCATGCCCTTCAACTGCCCAACCATGGCTTTATCCTTAAAGATCTGAACAGTGGGTGTGCCCATAACACCAGCAGACTCAGCAATCTCTGGGTCTTCGGTG
>DATNRH010000348.1 GCA_036703605.1 Candidatus Obscuribacterales bacterium
ATTGACCGGTCATGTCAAATCTGGAAAATTACTCCACACTTACCTTTGTAGGGTGGGTATCGCCCACTCTAATGGCACTTTATCTATTTGTCTGACTAAATGATCGACCATTAGGTAGGTAGACTTAATGAAATGGAGCTAAGTTTCCGGGGTTCAACTACGCTCAGCCCTCTTCTCCTAAGGATTGGAGCATTGAGCGACGTCGAAATGCCTGCCAATAGCTACATCCTCCCACTTACCAGGGTAACGGACTACCGTCCCAGGAGAAGAATCCACCACTATTGACGGTATCAAGATTGTCGATCACGTCCATGAGTTGCTGAACCGTGCGATCGCAGGAAAATAATTTTTCGGGAGGAACACTTCGCTGAAAGGGTTTGGACAGACGGGTGTCGGTTGTTCCAGGGTGGAGGGTGACGAGGATGGTCTTGGCTCGCTTGCGCTGATATTCGATCGCTGCGGTATGCATGAACATATTGAGGGCGGCTTTGGAGGCGCGGTAGCCGTACCAGCCGCCGCTATAGTTATCGCCAATACTGCCAACCTTGGCGGAAATGGTGGCAAACACACTGCGATCGCTATGGGAAAGCAGGGGCAAGAGGTGTTTTGCCAACAGAATCGCACCAATGCTGTTCACCTCAAAGTAGCGCAGCAGGTGTTCGCGGTTAATCTGCCGCAGGCTTTTCTCCGGCTGTAAATCGCCGTCGTGCAGTAAGCCCACGCAGTTCACCACCAAATGTAAAGAAGGCGTGGTGCAGCTGATATGAGCAATCGCTTCCTCAATCTGGGTTTCATCCGTTAGGTCTACGGGCAAGCAGGTTAACCGATCATCAGCGATCGCCAGCAGATTTCCTGCTGAATGAGGCGATCGATAGGTAGCATAAACCTGGGCGGTCGTCTGCTGCTGCAAAAGATACTGCACAAAGCCTAAACCAATGCCCTGACTTGCTCCCACAATTAGTGCATGAATCACCGCTGCCGCCGTCCTTAAAACACAACTTGTTCTATTGTGACGTAGCTTAGCGATCGCTGCCGGTACGATCTCCACCGACGATGAGACTTTGACCTGAGACCATGACCTGAGACAATAGAAATACTTCACTTCTCGCCAACCATTCACCTATGACCGCGCTGCCCTCCGATTCCATCACTGTTGTCATTTCAGAGCTTGTTGAACCGACACGCATTCATGACTATGAAGCCTGGACACAGGGATTTAACCAAGCTGCCCAGCAGTTTGACGGATTTTTGGGTGTAGAGATTATTCGTCCCCGCGATCACGATTTTCCAGAATATGTGATTATCATCCGATTTGATAGCTACACCCATTTGCGTGAGTGGCTCACCTCACCCACCTATCATCAATGGCGATCGCGATCGCCAGAGTTTGTGGCGGCTCGCTCTCAGCAAGAGCTATCCAGCAGTCTAGAGCTATGGTTTACGCTGCCCTCGAACTCAGCACCCAAGTATTCCCAGCCCGCTTACTATAAGCAAGTTATCTTGGGCGTCATCGCTGTTTATCCCCTAATCCTCCTGTCTAACCTAGTGTTTTCTCCCTTAGTCGGAAATTGGCCGCTGTGGGCAGGGCTATTGCTGACCGTACCTGTCGTTTCCGCCTTACTCACCTATCCAGTTATGCCTTGGCTCACCAAGCTATTTAGCCCTTGGCTCTATCCATCTTTATCTAAGCGCGATCGCCCTTCTATGCGTTAATTATATGATTGGTACAGGCGATGGTTGTCGATCTAGTCCTTACTAAGCGACTTAATATGGGGCATGATGGAAAATAAACTTAAAAGATAAACCTCAACGATGACTCAAATGATAATTGATCTACGTAGCGATACAATTACCCAGCCTACCCCAGAGATGCGTCAGGCGATCGCCCAAGCGCCGGTGGGCGATGATGTTCTGGGTGATGATCCCACAGTGCAAGCGCTAGAAACCTATGTGGCTCAGCTTTTGGGAAAAGAGGCAGCGGTCTATATGCCGTCGGGCACGATGACCAATCAAGTGGCTCTGCGGGTGCATACGGAGCCGGGAGATGAGGTGATTCTGGAAGCGGAAGCGCATATCTATTACTATGAAGGCGGTGGGCCGGCGGCTCTTTCTGGGGTCATGTGTCGCTTAGTGGCTGGACAACAGGGCATTTTCACGGCTCAGGATTTAATATCGGTGCTGCGGCCGTCCGATCCTCATTTTCCTCGCACCCGCCTGGTTTGTTTAGAAAATACCCATAATCGCGGCGGCGGTCGTATCTTTCCTTTGGCAGACATCCAGGCTATTGCGGAGATCTGTCGCGATCGCCATCTAAACCTGCATCTAGACGGAGCCCGCTTTTGGAATGCTTGTGTAGCGACAGGTCTATCGCCCGCAGACTATGCTGCCCCCTTTGACACCATCAGCGTCTGTTTCTCGAAGGGTTTAGGTGCGCCGGTGGGGTCTGCGTTGGTCGGATCAGCGGCAGATATGCAGCGCGCTCGACGGTTTCGTAAGCTATTCGGCGGTGGAATGCGTCAGGCCGGCCTCTTGGCTGCCGGTGCCCTCTATGCCCTGCAGCATCACTACGATCGCCTGGCTGATGACCACGCCCACGCGCAAATTCTGGCTCAATCTCTGGCTGAAATTCCCGGTATTCAGGTGCATCCTGCGCATGTACAGACCAATATCGTCGTGTTCCAAACGCCCGGTCGAGATGCTGTGGTGGTAGCCGAACAGCTTGATCAGCAAGGCGTTAGGGTCTTGCCCGTTGGCCCCCACGCCCTGCGGGCCGTGACAAACTTGATGGTGTCTAGGGCACAGAATCAACAGGTGCCGGAACGGGTGCAGGCTGTGTTGGGGGCAGGCATCGCCCTATCCTAGGTTAGGAACTCTTTTCTGTATCATCTCTGTAATACTTCCAGGGTAATTCGGAGAGACTAGGATATAGTTGGAAAGCCTTGATGTTCATGGATAATTAACCGACA
>DATNRH010000349.1 GCA_036703605.1 Candidatus Obscuribacterales bacterium
GATTGCAGCCATTGCACCGCATCGCGACTGAGGGACTCCCACAAGGTTGTCACCGCGTCTGCACCATGGGCATCCAGTAATTCCGGCACGTTCATCTGTAGACCCATACCGTGGAGATTAAAACACTGTTCTTCCCACCAGCCAGTGCAAACTTGGGGGGATAGTTCCTGACCACGGGGCGATCGCAGCCGCTGCACCACGGCTTCATTCTCTCCCTGCAAACCGACGACATCCCCGAGAATATAAAGAGAGTCTACCGTTGACCAGCGCAGATCGGCTAGCACGGCCTCATAGGCCGCTAAATTACCTTCAATGCCGCTTAAAATTGCCCATTGTCCTGTCATAGGTTGCTCTTGGATAATGTTGTAGATCGGAGGGAAGAGGCTGTGTTGTAATGCGCTGTTGGGGATAGCCGTAATGAACGGTTTTGTAGATTTGTAGGATGCGTTAGTAACTCATCCTACAGGTACTTATGAAACTTTAATGTGTAGTTGATGTGTTACGCTAGCGCTAACATATCCTACCGATCACTTATAGGGACTTCTGCTTATCGCTGACAGACATGTCCTGGATCATCGGCTCGTTCTGCAAATTCTAGCCCTTGGGCTAAACGCCAAGCAAAGATGGGTGGCAATCCTTGCTCGATGATAGCAGCACAGGTGCGCTGGTAGTCATAGGGAACTTCCCGTAAGGCAACTTGGGCTGTATCGGTGTCATAAATAACATAGGTTGCGTTAGGGCGACCATGGCGGGGCTCTCCTACAGAACCAGCATTAATAATCTGTTTCACCGGCGTTGTGAACTGGTGGGTGGTGTTTGGATGGTTGGGTTGATGCACCCGCACGGAGAGATGACCTTGATCCAGCCGGCGCACGTAGGGGACATGGGTGTGGCCACAGAATAGGGTGTCAGCTCCGGTGGCAAACACTCGTTCTAAGGCGGCGAAGTTATCCATACTTGGCAGCAAATATTCATGCTGGCTATTGGGACTACCATGGACAAAACAGAGGTTATCTCGTTGCAAACTCATGGGCAACGTTGCTAGATAGTCGCGTACTTCAGGATGGATCGCTTGATTCGTCCATTCATGGGCTAGGCGTCCGCGTTTTTCGGCAAGTTGGGAAGGGTAGCTACATTCGCAGGCATTCAGCCCTTCCACAATATCTTCATCCCAACAGCCTTGACAGGTGGGGATATCTAGGGAGCGGATCATTTCTACAACGGCATTGGGATGGGGGCCATAGCCCACCAGATCGCCAAGACAGTAGATTTGATCCGCTTGCTGATCATCTATATCGGATAGGACAGCATTGAGTGCTTCATAATTCCCGTGAATGCAGGATATAACGGCAAGTTTCATCGTGTTCTCCTCATGGTTCGACCGAAAAATTAGGCTGTTGCCTCGACGAGTTGGCGCATCTGTTGCTGATATTGGGCGATCGCTTCATCGGGCAAACAAGCATCCACAATCGCCTGAGCGATCGCCTCTTGATCTACAGTCCATCCAATCACCTCAATGCCACTGAAGCGATCGGGACGTCCATCCAACCAGCGCGGAATCATCAGTTCCGTATATTCACTGCCCGGCAAACCGTTCACAAAATCGATATGAAAGGCGCGCCCATCCGGCATTTCAAAGATTCCCTTAGCCCGATGCACCTGACCATAGGCTCCACCGATGATCTCGTTCCATACCGTATCTAAACTGGGTGGATCAAACACCTGACCCGTGAGGGGCGATCGCCAAATTGCCGGTAGATCGGGGTGATCAGCGATCGCTATCTCATTGCCAGGAAGCACCTCATCTGCCCAGCCGTGCCACTCCGAATCGGTGAAAGTTATGGGCAGGATGGCGACGCGATGGCAAGGTAGAGATGCCAAAAAGGATGAGGTTAGATCAAGGTGAAAGCCAAGCTCTACAAAGACTTGGGCATCGTCTGGCAGGTTGCTAAACACCTGAGTGACTTGGTCGTCTGGAATCACCTGCACCCAAGGAAACTGATAGGCAATACGGGCTAAGTCTACCGAAATAGTTCCCAGACCTGGACAAAAATAAAATATTGGCCGGGATTGATCGGCAAAAAACTGACTCATCCAAGCCGTTTTTCCGCTGCCCGACGGGCCAGCAACTGCAATCATAGGGGAGGAAGACATGGGAATTATGGAGATGATTAACGGAGCAGAATAGGCGTGATCATATCAGAGGCTTGACAATCCATCAGCTCTTGGCGCAACTGCTCGGCATCCAGCCGCCGTCCAATAAACACCAGTTGGTTCGCGTAGGGCGAGGAATTCCAAGGCTCCACGTCTAGGGTACAGCGCTTACCGCTAAGCTGAAAAATATGTTTATGCTGGCTTTCGGCAAACCACAGCAGCCCCTTAGCCCGAAAGATATCGATGGGCAAGCGGTTCAAGAAATCCTCAAATTTGCGCAGGGAGAAGGGGCGATCGCTCTTGAAGGACACTGACACAAAGCCATCGTTTTCGAGGTGATGGGAGTGGCGAGGATCGGCATGGTCGTGGTGATCCTCGCCGTGATGGGTATGGTCGTGGTGAGCGTGAGCATCATGATCATGGTGATGGCTCTGGCCGTGATCATGAGCTGGAGCCGGTTCATCCAAGGAAATCAGCTCATTATAGGTGCTTGGATCGTGAAAGCCCACATCTAACAGCAGCGGTAGCGGCACCTCTCCGTGGTGGCATTGAATGATGCGAGCGCCATCTTTGATGTCGTGGATGTGCTGTTCTAGAGCATCTACCTGTTCAACTGAGACTAAATCTGTTTTGTTGAGTAAAATAATATCGCCATAGATCACCTGTTTGAGTGCCGCCTCGCTCTCAAAATGGCTGGGGGTAAACTCTGAGGCATCGACTAAGGTAATCACGGAGTCTAGACGAGTCATATCCCGCAGCTCCGTTCCTAGGAAGGTCAGCATAATCGGCAGTGGCTCAGCAATGCCGGTGGTTTCAATCACCAGATAATCAATTCGATCGGTTCGCTCTAGAACATTGTAGACAGCTTCAACGAGACCATCATTGATGGTGCAACAGATACAGCCATTGCTCAACTGCACCATATCCTGATCGACGGAGACGAGCAGTTGGCTATC
>DATNRH010000350.1 GCA_036703605.1 Candidatus Obscuribacterales bacterium
TTGGGTGTACCGGTGGTCATCGCCCGGCAAACCCAGCACCGCTATCACCTGATTGATGGTTTTCATCTCAGCCCGGGCGATCGTGTCTTGGTTGTGGATGACATCACCACCACCGGTGGCACCGCAAAACAACTGCTGGACATTGTTAGGCAGGCAGGTGGTGAGCCGGTAGGCGTTGGCATTTTAGTCACCAAAGGCCTGTTTGAGGTCAATCTGGGCTGTCCTGTAGAGGTTCTCATGCCCCTAGAGGGAATGGATGCGATCGCCCCGGATCAATGTCCGCTTTGCCAGGCCGGCCTGCCCCTGTCCTCCTAGACCTTGGAACCTACCTGAGACTGCTGGGCTTTTTCATAGCCTAAAATAGCAATACTCAAAACCACGATGCCCACGCCCACGCCTTGGCGCAGGGTGAGGGTTTCTTGCAAAAAGATCCAGGCCATCAACGTGGTGGATACCGGATTACTCACCGCCACAATCGACATCAGAGCGGCGCTCACCAAGTGAATGCCCACGTTGTAGAGAAGCTGTCCCGCTAGGGTGAGGGCCGACGCTAGGGCGCTAATGCCCCACAGGACGCCCCAGGCCTCGGCGGGTACATCAATGGTTACCAGCAGTAAACCCAGGGTAGAGAGCACCGCCATGACCACAAAATTCACCACGGTAAACGGCACGGGGTGAATCGTCCGAAAGCAGGTCTGGGCCAGCACGCCTTGAATAGAGTAGGTCACGCAGGCTGCCAGCGCCGCACCCACGCCCAACCACATCTGATCAGCACTGATCGCGCCCGCCATCGGCACCACCAGCACGCTGCCCATAAGTACCGTACCGGTCATGGTTAACCGTATCCAACTCGGGCGATCGCCAAATAGTCGCCAAGAGACCAACCCGGTGATCACCGGATGAGTGAAGAACAGCACCGTCGCTGTCCCAGCAGGAATAGTAGCGATAGCAATAAACAAAAAAGTGAGCGACAGAAATAAAAACGTACTGCTGATCAGCGATCGCCAAAGGAGCGATCGCTGATCAGGCTTCACCAAGGCTCTCAAAGCCTGCTGGGTTCCCGGATAAAACCATGGAGCTAGGATCAGCATCACTGGCAAAATCAGCAGCGATCGCATCTGCAGCACCAGCACCGAATTGCCCACTGTAGGAGGAATGAAGCCACCCCACACTCCTTGCCCAAGAATAGGACTTTCAGAGAAAATAACCCGTAGTAATACGTTTTGCGCCGCCAAACATAGCGAGCCCACCAAAATGACGGCAAATCCAAGCATCGATAATGGCTACCTATCCAATAT
>DATNRH010000351.1 GCA_036703605.1 Candidatus Obscuribacterales bacterium
AGGAACAGATATTAAAACGAATCTTGCAAAATTAGAGGACACTGCTTGAGCATCTGCAGTACAGTGGTTTTTCCTATGCTAGCTAGGCTCGACTTTATCCATTTGATCCAAAGGTAAGAGTCTGAGGAGCTTGCTGCGGTGGAATGCATGGAGATGATGATAGCATTTGCGTCACTGTTTTCCCGGCAGGTGTGGCCTCACGCGTTAACCCTCGTGATAGGAGCGCTATTGACCCTGGGGAAGTCAAAACTCGACGATAGTGTGCGGATTTATCTATCCTACGCACCATACCTGCCCTACTCGCACTGTTCTCCCTCGCCATTCTCTTCACCCTGAACGGGTGACAAGGCAGCTCAAAATCATACAGTGCTGAACTTTGAGACAATAAAGGGGACAAAAAATAGGTAGCCTCCGTACAGCTCTCTTCAATCAATATGTTCCCCACATTCTACCAAACCACCTTGCGCACCCACCTCAGGGAAACCCAGTACTTGACCCTGGAAATGACACTCGGTTTTTGGCGTTAGTATTGCTGATCGCCTTGGCTTACAGTTGGGCCACGATGCACGGGAAAACGATGAAACATCTCAGGGTAGATCCGTATGCAGGACGTATCCAGCAGCACCACGATAAGACGCCTCGGCAGAGTGACTTTAGTCTGGGGCTCTATGGTCAACGATGGATCTATGCCCTGGAATTATTGGCCGACTGGGCGTTCCAACCGATAGCACTCAAACCCCATAAACGGCTCTATTTTCAGCGCGGGTTCCATGCGTTATCCCTGATGCAGCAAGATCTCTAGGTACGTTGTCACCCGTTCAGATCGGAAATAGGAGAAACGTCGCTACAGGTCAACCTCACCCGTAGTTGTTTGGGATTAAGCGGCTTCTCTCCGAGAATTCCGTTGCTTTGCTCGATGGGTCAGGCGGAAATTGTGTAAACTGCAGCCAGTTTCTATGACGTCATCCACGTAATGGTCAACCCAATTACGAAACGGTTGCACCAGAATTTGACACCGCTTGATCCCACCAATATGGTGTTCTACTTCGATGCGAAGGCTGGAAATACCTTGGTTGTTCATCGTCTCAATCGGCGTGAGAGAACCGTTGCGGGGTTTCTTCTTCGGTTGCTGAATGCTCACCCCCTCTGGGGCTAACCCTTGAAACCCCGTATCCTGCCATAGCGTACTACCATCAGGAAACTGTAAGTCTCCTTCATCGGCCATCGCCTTGTCATGTTTCTTGCCTTCGTAGGTGTCACTCAAGTAGCGCACCTTGCCCCCACGCTCAGACATGACCAGGTTCTTGACCGTATGCACCTTGCGCTTGCCGCTGTAGTAGGTTTTGCGCTCAGCTTTATCCTTGGGGCGATTGATCCGACGCTCGGTACCGTCGATGATGAACTCTAAGCTTGGACAACGGCTGAGAAGGGTTTCCAGGCTCGCTGGTTCGCGTTCCGGGAGTTGCTGTTCATCCCCTAAGGCTTGGTTCAAGACGCAAGTTAGGCAATGAATCTATTGATTGGCTTGTGCTTGGCTCATGCCAAAGAGAAAGCCTTGAACTTCTTGGGTAGGGTAAAGGCGAACGTACATCAGGATGAACAGGAGCTTATCCGCTAGGTCACTCAGGTGTGCTTTGCGACCCGCTCCCATGGCTCGTTGGCGATCTTTGCGCTGAAAGGTGTCTTGCATGAAGCTGTCCCAAGCGTTACCAAAGCTGGGTCATAAGGCCTCAAACTCTTGCACCCTCAGCCCAGGCAAACTGCACAAGGTTCGGGGTTTTGTCCGCAACTCGGCATCAGTCATTTTCATGGGCTTACCCTGGTCTATGCTCCTGATCCTGATTCTATCAGCTCAATTTCCGATAAAGTCTA
>DATNRH010000352.1 GCA_036703605.1 Candidatus Obscuribacterales bacterium
GATAAACTCCTGCCTACTATCCTGCGTAACCCTGGCGCACAGTGCTGGTTCTCAGCTAACCCCCAGTCATCCGGTGATCCATTCTCTCAGCGGTTTATTGTGCCGTACCAGAAAGAGCTGGAGACACAGGGCTACTATGAAGACGACATGCACTACATTGTCGTCGTCAACTGGCGGGATAATCCTTGGTGGTCTGATGAGCAGGAGCAGCTGAGGGCATGGGACTACGCACACCAGACAAGAGCGAAGTATGACTGGATCTGGGAGGGCAAGTTCCTGGATACGGTAGACGATGCCATCATTCAGCCTGAGTGGTTCGATGCCTGCATTGACGCCCATGAGAAGCTGAACTTCAAGGTAACAGGCCGCAAGGTGGTATCACATGACCCCTCAGACCGTGGGGATGATGCTAAAGGTCTGGCCTTCCGTCATGGCTCAGTCTTCTACGATGTGTGCGACATGGTACACGGTGATGTTGCTGAAGGCGTGGATTGGTCTACGGACTATGCTATCAATGTCGGTGCTGATGACTATATCTGGGATGCTGACGGCTTAGGATTGGGACTTAGACGAGACGTAGCACAGAACCTGAAGGGTAAGCCTATCGAGCAATACGCATTCCGTGGGGGTGAGACACCACAGCGCCCGGATGCCATGTATGATCCGATAGAGGATAACTCAGCACTGCCCAGGCCAAACCGTGACGCCTTCGCCAATCAGCGCAGTCAGTTCTATGCAGCCCTTCGTGATAGGATGTACAGGACATATCGGGCGGTAGAGTTTGACGAATACCAAGACCCTGACCAGATGTTGAGCTTCTCATCAGACATCAAGGATATGCAGCGGCTTAGGTCTGAGATATGCCGGATACCCCGCAAGCGTAACGGAAATGGCAAGTTCCAGATCATGAGCAAGGATGACATGAAGCGATTGCTTGACATCGACTCACCAAACATGGCTGATGCCGTGATGATGTCGTTAGCAATTCCTGATAAAATAGTCAACAGATCATCATTTGTACCGCCCCCTATAAAACCGATGGGACACAGGCATGGAACTCGAAGAAATCAGAGAACTCGTTGACGACGAAGACACCAGCACGTCAGTAACGCGGGAAGAATCCAGCGCCATGCTGGTATTTGGTCGTATCTCCCAATGGGATGACGAGATAGGCGCGGACGTACAAACTGAGTTTCGAGGAACCTTCGATCTCATCAAGTCACGGCGTAACCGTATCCTGGCTGAGCTGTGGTCAAACCCTGTTGATATTACCTTCAAGCCGAAGGACGGGGCGGAGCCTGAAGCGGCTGAGACTCTGACCGGCATGTATCGCACGGATATGATGCGTTCTGAGGAGGCTATCGAGACCGCCCTACAGGATCAGGTTGACTGTGGTTATGGCGCATTCCGTTATGTCACGGAGTACGAATCCAAGTTCGATGACATGTCCAACCTCCAACGCATTCACGCAGAGCCTATCTCTGAGGCTAATAACGTGGTGTATTGGGACAGTAACGCCAAGAAGAAAGATAAGTCAGACGCTCATTGGTGCTGCATCCTGACCACGTTCACCGAGCGGGGCTGGAAGCGATTCACTGAGGAGAATGGCATTGATTGGGAGGAGGGTGATAAGCCTTCACCCTTCAAGGAGCCGAACAAGACTGATACGTGGTTCTGGCGTTCAAAGAATGACGAGATAAAGATTGGTGAGTTCTACCACAAGAAGAAAAAGAAAGAGCGCGTCCTGATCTATGAAGACCCGCTTGGCCAGACCAAGGCCGTCTATCAGAAAGAAGTCAAGGACGTTATTGACGAGATGGAGGATGC
>DATNRH010000353.1 GCA_036703605.1 Candidatus Obscuribacterales bacterium
TAGTTCCCAGAGTCATCTTGCTGTCCTGCTTGAGCAAGAACTATCAAGCATCTGTGAGATCTTGGATGATGACATCCTGAACCATGCCCGTCTGGAAGTGCGCATCTTTGCTAATTGGCAGTTAGCTCTAGATTTCGTGCAAACGGAGCAGGCTATCCCGATCGCCCTCATGGACTGCATTGAGCCAGACTGGGGCGATCGCTTCTGGGAGGTGCTGCAGAGCCAGTCTCCGCAAACCGTGGGCATTAGCCTGGTGGAACCCTGCGATTCAGCAGACGCTCTTTTTCAGCGATCGCCCAGCCATCGTTTGTTGCTCAAGCCTATACACCGCCCTAGTTTGCGCCTTGCCCTACACCAAGCTCTACGGCAGTATGCGCTTGAAATCCAACAGCAGCAACACCACGCTCAGTTAGCCCAGGTCAACCAACATATTGTTCAGCAAATTGAACAGCGCACCCAGGCCCTGGCTGAGCAAACCCATACCCATGCCCAAATTTTGCATGAGCAGGCCCAGCTTGAAGAAACCCTGCGGCAGTCGGAAGCTAAGTTCTCCATTGCCTTTCGCGCTAGCCCGGTCATTTTGTCCATCACTGACCTTAGCGATCGCCGCTACATTGAAGTCAACAATCGTTTTTTGGAAACCTTTGGCTATGAGCGGGATGAAGTTGTCGGACGCACCACCCTAGAATTTAATAACTGGAATAACTTGGACTCCCGCGAGCAATTTCGTCAACTGCTGCAAGAACAAGGCGTGGTACGGGGGCAGGAACATGAGTTTGTCACCAAATCGGGGCAAATTATTACCGGTATCGTCTCTGCTGATATCATTCCGGTCAACGGCAATCCCTGCATTTTGTCGGTGATTGAAGATATTACCCAGCGCAAGAAAATTGAGCAGGCGCTGAAGCAGGCGGAGCTGAACTATCGCAGCATTTTTGAAAACGCCATTGACGGCATTTTTCAAACGACGACCGATGGGCGATATTTAGCAGCCAATTTAGCCTTGGTGCAGCTCTACGGCTATGCCACCACGGAGGAATTTCTAG
>DATNRH010000354.1 GCA_036703605.1 Candidatus Obscuribacterales bacterium
GAGGATGGCGCGCGTGAGCCTCTCGAAAATAGTAGTTTGAACGTCAGAATCAGCACCAGCAAACCAATGACAGACATGATCAAATAAAAGGGTCGATCGTTACGTCCCAGTACATAGCCCAGTTTGGCACCGGTACCTTTCTTGGGCAACTTGTCCCAGTGTTGAAAGTCGTCAACAATGCCCTCCATCGCTTTCCACGTGCATGGCGGCACCTCTGTCAACTTGAACCCAGGATTGTCCAATATACAATGAGGGTCATAGTAGGGAGAGGGCGAAGGTGTGGGTGTGGGTGTGGGTGTAGGACTTGGCACAGGAGGTGGTGCAGAATCACTGGTATCTACAGGCAATATGGGTTGTTGATTCCACGAATGGCAGGTTTCAGGTTGAAATAGTCCTGGTCCGTCCATGTCTGCGTAGGCTCCTGCTACTCCATTGGCCCCTTCCATGTCCAAGCCCAACATATCAGCCGCAATTTTCTGCGCCACACGTTCTGACAACTCTGTAGGCTGTTGTGGTTGGTGTGGTTGGTGTGGTTGATAGGTTTCGGTGGCAGCAGAAGGTAGTCCGCAGGCTGTAGGCGGTAGAGGTTGTTGCAGCCTAGGCGTCATAAACGGAACCTCCTGATCGTTGAATTCCGCAGCCCCCAAATCCAAAAGTTCCTGAGGCTTTTTTTGAGCAGTGGGGAACACAAACCCTCTTCCTGCGGGTGGAGGCCACTGTGGCAGTGCTAGATGGGGCTTAGGCAGACAACCATCTTGCTTAGCATCTTCCCACGCTCGTTGACTAAAAGTAGTGTTCAGTTGCGAAGCCACTCCGAGTTGGTCGTTGAGGGTCATGCCCCACGGCCCGCACGCAGGGTAACTGTAAGTCTCAGCCATCAATGCAGTTTATGAACAGTGAAGATTTTCAACTGCGAGCGTTCGGAGCAAGCCACGAACTTTGACCCCTTGGGTCGTAAAACTTGCACGTCATGGCTTCCGTGACCGATATGAACTCTGCGAACGAGGTGCCCATGCCACGCATGGACTTTCTCACAGCGTTTGTGGGGTTGTCCAAGGAACTGCTGGAAGGTCTGTTGGAAGTGTTCCCTGAGTGCGAAAAGACTCGCACCACACTCGGTCGCCTGAATGATCTGTTGAACATTAGCAGTGTGGAGGATGCTGGCAAGATGATTATTGGCCGGTGGCACAAGTGTATGGAACCCTACTACGGAGTGTGCGAGCAGAGAAATGTGCAGGCCCTAATGGAAGCCAAAGTGAAGCCACTGGAGGAGTTGGACATGCGTCAGAAATGGTGCGACCCTGAAGTGGATCAAGAGACGCGTGATCATCTGCTGGACTATCTGATTCAGTTGAACAATTATGCGCGACTGTACCATCGGATTCCGGCCAACATGATGACACGTGTGACAGCCATCAGCCAGGATCTGGTGCAGAAGTTGATGCGCGGCGATTTTTCAGGCATCAATCTGGAAGAGATTGGCAGTCAGGCCACGGCTGGCATTTCTGAGGAGGAACTGGCTCAGTTCACCAACAATAGCGGTGATATCCAAGGTGTCATGCAGAGCATGATGGCTACCATGTCTCCCGAGGCAGCAGGTATTGCTGGAGGTATGGACCCTTCGATGCTGGCTGCCATGATGCAAATGGGAGGCGGT
>DATNRH010000355.1 GCA_036703605.1 Candidatus Obscuribacterales bacterium
ATGGGCAGGAAAAACTTGCTCGAAAAGCTGCTGACCCGTAGCCGTGAGTTGTACAATGACGCTGCGGCGGTTGTCTGGAGGGGTTTCTCGGGTGACCAGGCCTTTTCGTTCTAAGCGGTCAACGACTCCGGTCAGGGTGCCTTTGGTAATCAATGTTTTTTCACCAATGTCTCCCATAGTGAGTCCTTGGGTGTTGCCAAGGGTGGCGACAACATCAAACTGAGCCGGGGTCAGATTGTACTGTCGTACAAAGGTTTCAGAATAGCTTGAAAAGGCTTGATAGGCTCTGACAAGCGCCCTGACGGTGGCAAGACTTGGCTCTGAAGCGGCAGCCTGGGAGGTACTGGGGAGAGACATAGCTGATCTAGCGGCCAATGGTTTTAGTCAGTACTATTCTAATAACAAGGGGTAGGTTTTTACAGTGACTGTTAGTGACCAAGGCTCAAGCTGCTCCTGAGATTTGGACATGTTCAGGAACAGCGTTGACAGGTTGGTCGGTGGAAACCGCAGCTACGCAGCCTCAGCCAGATCACCCCAGATGGGGGCTAGCGATCGCGTCCATGAGCCATCTCGTAGTCAAGATCCGGCCCAGCAGGCACAATGCCGTTGGGGTTGAGCTCGGTCAACCCAGCGTAGTAAAGCTGCTTGACATGCTCAATGCTGCACCATTCAGCCACCCCCGGCTGCTGGTAAAGCTCACGGCAGTAGGCCCATAGGTTGGGGAAGTCCACGAGGCGCTTGAGGTTGGTCTTGAACAATCCGTGATAGGCCAGATCAAAGCGAAACAAGGTGGTGAACATACACCAGTCGGCTAGGGTGATTTGCTCGCCCACCAGATAGCGCTGCTGATCCAGAACGCCTTCCCAGTGCTCCAGTGCCTCAAACAGCTCGGTCACGGCACCGTTGTAGGCGATTTGGGAGGCAGCAAAACCGCTGCGGTAGACGCCATTGTTAATCGGCTGGTAAATGGCATCCATGGCCGCGTCAATAGCAGGGCGCAGGGGCGCAGGATAAAAGTCGCGATTGGGGAAGGTGGCAAACTCGTTAAAGTCCGAGTTCAGCATCTGAATGATCTGCCGCGACTCGTTATTAACGATGGTCTGGGTCTGCTTGTCCCACAGCACCGGTACAGTGACGCGGCCGCTATAGTCGGCCTTGGCGCGGGTGTAGATCTGCCAGAGGTAGTCGGCCCCGTAGAGGCTATCGGGAATGCTGCCGAAGCGGTCTGAAAATGTCCAGCCCTGGTCGCTGATCACCGGGTCTACGATGGAAATGCTGATCACGTCTTGCAGCCCTTTGAGCGATCGCAGCAATACCGTGCGGTGTGCCCAAGGACAGCCCAGAGACACGTATAGGTGGTAGCGTCCCGGCTCGGCCTTGAATCCGCTCGATCCGTCCGCCGTAACCCAGTTGTGAAACAGAGTGGGCATCCGCTTGAACTGGCCCGAGTCGTTGCGCTCAGTCCATTCAGTCGTCCATTTGCCGTCAATCAGTTTGCCAAGTGCCATGGGAGTTTCTCCTTTGTTGCTGGGTGGATGGGTGACGGTGTACGGTGTCAGGTGCCAGGGAAGCCGTGAACCGTGAACCGCAATCATTCAAATCGGTAGGCAGCCATGCTGAAGGCTCCGTAGGTAAACCCTGCATTGACTTGGTGCCCTTTGCCCCCTGCGCCCAAGGCCACAAACAGGGGCAGCAGGTGCTCGTCGGTGGGGTGGTTGCGTTCGGCGTGGGGGGCGAGCTGGCGGTAGTTGAGGAGGGCGGTGAGGTCGTCTTGGGCAATGGTTGCCGCCAGCCAGGTGTCGAACTCGGCGGCCCAGTCGGGGGGCGTGGCGTGGTAGTCGCCGTTGAAGGCGGCCATGTTGTGGGTGGCGGCCCCACTGCCAATAATCAGTACGCCTTCGTCCCGCAGGGGGCTCAGGGCTTTGCCCAAGTGTAGGTGGTGGGCGGGGGTCTCCCGCGGCTGCAACGACAGCAGTGTTACGGGAATCTGACCTGCGGGATTCATCAAAATCAGCGGCGTCCAAGCGCCGTGGTCGTAGCCGCGATGGTTGTTGAATCGCGGGGCAAAGCCTACCCCAGCAAGTAACTCAGCTACCCGCTTCGCCAAGGCGGGGCTGCCCGGTGCCCGGTAGACTAGCTCTGAAAGGTGGGGTGGAAAGCCGCCAAAGTCATAGATGGTATGGGGTTGGGGTGTGGTGCTCAGGGTGGGCTGGTC
>DATNRH010000356.1 GCA_036703605.1 Candidatus Obscuribacterales bacterium
CGGATGGGTTTGATCTGGCAAGCTGTCGCCCCCTGTTGCACCGCCTCACCGATTATCCCGGTGGTCAAGAAATTCAACAGTCCTTTGAGGCAATGATCCAGTTTCACCAATATGCTGATCTGGCTGACTTGTCCCAGGCTCCCAATGTTCCTCTGCCGCCGGTGGATGGGGCTATTCGTCCTACGGTTATTCAAGCACTTCAGCAGTTTCAAGTCATCGGACAAGATATCATCGTCTTCAATCATTCCACCAGCCGCCTCAACCAGCTCGCGGCCTTGGGGCGGGTGACAGATGCCCTGGAAGGCCTTCGAGCGTTCATCAGCGATGAAACTCTACGAGATTTCTTCAAAGAAAATATTGTCTTGCTCCCTGAACGCATCATTTTGCAAGATATCCTGCGACGCTGGCGCAAGTTGGTTAGCGATGCCAGTGGTGAACTAGGCAGCATGACCATTGCTGAACCAGTGCCCAATCCCTACGTGGCCGGCAATCCGGTCTCGGGCGATTTGTTTGTGGGGCGTCAAGATATTCTGCGAGAGCTGGAAGAACTGTGGCTAAAGCCTGGTCAGGTGGATTCTGTGGTGCTCTATGGCCATCGCCGTATGGGTAAGTCATCGATTCTCAAAAACCTGCCCTATCGCCTCGATGCCCATCGCAACTGGGTGGTAGACTTCAACCTCCAGCGCACCGGCACCGTCCGCAGCACTGGTGACTGGCTCTATGCCCTGGCCCTGGCCCTCTACGATCGCCTCCCCCCTGACCTACAGCCCACTATTTCTGAACCCGACGAAGCCGCCTTTTTGGAGACTGCCCACAATCCTTACCGCACCTTCGATCGCTGGCTGAAGCACCTTGCTCCCATCATGACTGACCGCCGGTTCATCGTTGCCATCGATGAATATGAACTATTAGAAGCAGCCATGGATGCTGGTCGTGTTGATCCAGCGGTGACCGACTTCCTGCGTGGCCTGATCCAAACGACTGACTGGTTTGTCCTGCTCTTAGCGGGTCTCTACACCCTCCAAGAAAAATGCCACGACTACTGGCATCCTCTCTTTGGCAGCATCAAACCCCGCAAGGTAAGCTTCCTTAGCCCCGCCGCTACCCGCCAACTGATTACCCAACCTGCCCCCGACTTTCCCCTCGACTACAGCCCTGATGCCATCGACGAAATTGTCCATCTCACCCACGGTCAGCCCTACCTCGTCCAGCTCATTGGCCAAACCCTCGTCACCCAGTTCAATCGCCAAGTGTTTGATGAGGGTCAGAAGAGCGATCGCCCCATTTCCCTCGCAGACCTCCATGCCGTGATCGACTCTCCCACCCTGTTCCAAGACGGCGGAGCCTACTTCACCGGCGTGTGGCGACAGGCCGAAACCAGCGAGCCACCGGGGCAACCTGAACTGCTGCAAGCCCTCAGCAACGCCCCCTTAGCGCACCCGGATCTAGTCGCGGCAACTGGACTCTCTCCTGATGCAGTCACCGCTGCCCTCAAGACCCTCTGCGACCATGATGTGGTGATTCAAGAGGGCGATCGCCTGGGGTTCACCGTCGAACTCATGCGCCGCTGGGTGCAACAACGTCCTTAAGCCTCGCTAGTCAGGTATGATCGCCTGTAAGACACACTCAAACGCATCCAGCTTGTACGATGCCTTGCTTCTTACCTGCTCCTCTATCGTGAGTATCAGAATTTCCCTATGACTGACCTAATCGATGCACTAGAACGAATTTACGCCTGGCTACAAAAGAATAAGCCAGAGTATATGTATCGGTTTCAGCCAGGATTACCCTTGGACTATCTTCAGAAAAAGCTGAAGAAATTTCCCCGCTACCTGCCGCAAGAACTTTATACTCTTTACCAATGGCATAACGGTACTAACAATGAGGATTGGGACTGTGGCATCTTTGTTTATCATTCCTTCCTAGATATAGACTATGCCATGAAGCAGGCAGAATTTGGATTCATCAATCATTCGTCTCAGATACGTAATAGACAACGGGAATATTTGCCAACCTATGTATTTCCCTTCTGTGATTTTGAAGGAGAGCATTTTGTGGTTGAGGGAATGGATTATGAATCAGAAACAGCTCCTGTCTACTTCATGGATCAACTAGGCGAGATTCACTTAGCTTTTACTAGCTTAACGACGATGATGTTGACTATAGCTGAGTGCTATGAAACCGGCATTTATGAGGTTGCTGAAGACAGATATATTGACATCGTAGATTATGCTGCTTTTGGAGCTGTCCGGCTTGCCTATAATCCGGGAACTGTACCCAAGATATATGACGAAGGATGTTAGAAGAAGGTATCTGGAGCGAACGTAGCTGGGGTGGTGATTCTGGTATGAACCTATCAATGCTCCGGGGTTCCGTCGATTGTTCTCTTTGTGGAACATGGGGATTCGGTGCGTAATGTGATACGGAGCTACAGATAATTTATGGCTAAGAGCAGCGATCGCTTTTTCTCTCTACCTAGAGAGCGATTGCCCGTCAGGTGCCATATGATGGACTGACCAATGATCCGAGGGACAAGACGATGGGCAAACGACACTTTTGGCTAGCACTATGCATCTGTAGTGTAGCCTGGTATGCCTTGACCGCCAATCGACTCACCTTTGCTCAGCCCAGCCCTTTTGTAGCCCAGGGCTATGGGGGAGCCGTTGCCACCGTTGATCCCCAAGCCACCCAAATTGGTATTAATATCTTGAAGTCGGGAGGCAATGCTGTCGATGCAGCGATCGCCACTGCTGCTGCCCTGGGTGTCTCAGAACCCTTTTCTGCTGGACTTGGTGGTGGTGGATTTATGGTTATTTATCTCAACGATCAGGATTATGTGATCACACTTGATGGACGAGAACAAGCACCGGCATCGACCCATGTAGATATATTTGCAGATCCCGATCGCCCTAGAGAAATCTTGCCCTTCTTCCCCAACCGTATTTCAAGTGGTGTTGCCGTTGGGGTTCCCGGCACGCCCTTGGAGTGGTCGGAGGCCATGAGTCGCTACGGTACCTTATCCTTGGCTGAGGTCTTGCAGCCAGCTATCTCTCTGGCTGACGATGGGTTTAGGGTTGATGAAACATTTCATCAGCAAGTGACCCAAAACCAAGCGCGTTTTGCTGCATTTACCTCAACCCAGACGCTTTTTCTGCCTGAGGGGCATCCACCTGCCATCGGTTCTTGGTTCAGAAATCCTGATTTAGCTAAAACCTATCGCTTACTTGCTGCGCAGGGCGTTAATGCTTTTTATCGAGGTGAGGTTGCAGACGCGATCGCCCAAACGGTGCAACATCCCCCCACGGTTGAACATCCACCGTTTCCTATCATTCCAGGCGGGATGACCGTGCAGGATCTAGATCAGTATGCCGTGAGGGTGCGTCCTCCAACGGTGACCTCCTATCGCGGTTATACGCTGTATGGTATGGGCTTACCCAGTAGTGGTGGGCTGACTACGGGGGAAATTTTCAATATTCTCTCAGGGTTTGATCTAGACCATCTTGATCTGCCAAAGTCCTGGCATACGGTCATTGAAGCGGAACGCTTAGCCTTTGCCGATCGCAATGCTTATCTAGGGGATCCAGGCTACGTAGATGTACCCGTTGCCGGGCTAAGCCATGCGGATTTTATTCAATCACGGCGATCGCTCATTGGCGATCGCGCTCTAGAAGGCGGACGCGAGGCGCGGGCGATGCAGGGCAATCCGCTGCTATACCAAGTTGATCCAAGTCCTAGCATGACCGTTCCCCCGCCAATGGTTCTCACTGAGGGAGCTGAAGGAACGTCAACGACCCATCTTGTGGTCAGCGATCGCTGGGGCAATGTGGTGTCCTATACGTTTACGATTGAATCGATTGGTGGTTCGGGTATCGTAGTACCGGGATATGGATTTATCCTCAACAATGAGTTAACGGACTTCGATCCAGTGAGTCCCCATCCAAATACACCAGAACCTGGGAAACGACCACGCAGCAGCATGGCCCCCACTATTGCCCGCAGTCCTGAAGGAGCGATCTTGGCCTTTGGCTCCCCTGGCGGCTCCACCATCATCACAACCGTGGCGGGTATTGGCATTAACCTGATGGATTTCGGGATGTCCTTACCCGATGCGATCGCTGCCCCTCGGATCTCCCAGCGTAATAGTGGCATCACTCTGGTGGATAGCGGGTTTGAACATACAGCAACTGGAGAGGCGATCGCAGCCCTAGGGCATGTTTTGGAACCGGTGCCAGATATTGGTGCAGCCGTAGGTCTTGTGGTACATCCAGATGGGCTCACGGTGGCTGCAGCCGAACCAAGACGGCGCGGAGGCGGTGCAGCTATGGTGGTGGGTCAGTAAGATAGAGCTATCGTTCCAGGGCTTAGGAAACCCATAAAAACCTGGAGATCTTTGAATGGTTGAACGTTCATCTAGGAGATGTCTCAACCCGACAGACTACAGCTATAACCTACTTGATTCTTGAATCTAACATCACTAGCCTCCCAAATTACGTGGACTTGGGAGGCTAGATAACTCATCAAGAGCGATCGCTTAGGTGATCACTGTAGGCTTGTCGCGACCTGTGAGTGTCCGAATTTGAGCTATCTCATCAGCGATCGCAATCAGGTCACTGAGGGCATCTTGAGGATCAAGTCCTTGCTTAGCTGGATCGGCTTCGTAGCTTTCCACGTACAGCCGCAGGGTTGCACCCTTGGTGCCGGTACCCGAGAGGCGGAAGACGATGCGGGAGCCATCGGTGAAGCCAATACGGATGCCTTGCTTCTTGCTGATGCTGCCGTCTACGGGGTCGGTATAGCTAAAGTCATCGCCATAGTCAACCTCATACTTGCCGTAAATCTTACCCTTCAGGGTTGGGACAAGCGATCGCAAGTTATCCATGAGTTGATTGGCTGGTTCGCTAGCTACTTCTTCATAGTCATGGCGAGAGTAGTAGTTGCGACCATAGGTTTTCCAGTGCTCGGTGACGATCGCTTCCACTGATTCTTGACGAACAGCTAAGACATTCAGCCAAAATAAGACCGCCCACAGGCCATCTTTTTCACGCACATGATTAGAACCTGTGCCGAAGCTTTCCTCGCCGCAGAGAGTCGCCTTACCTGCATCCAGTAAGTTGCCGAAGAACTTCCAGCCGGTGGGTGTTTCGTAGCAGTCAATCCCCAAAGCAGCGGCGACGCGGTCGGGGGCTTGGCTGGTGGGCATGGAGCGGGCGATGCCGGCCAGTCCATTTTTGTAGCCGGGTACCAGGGTGGCATTGGCGGCTAAGATGGCTAAGCTATCGCTAGGGGTGACGAAGAAGCGTTGTCCGAGGATCATGTTGCGATCGCCGTCTCCATCCGATGCAGCTCCAAAATCAGGCGCATCCTTGCCAAACAGGAGTTCCACCAAGTCATGGGCATAGACCAGGTTTGGATCGGGGTGGCCGCCGCCGAAGTCTTCTAGGGGAACACCATTCACCACCGTGCCTGCTGGCGCACCTAGTAACTGTTCGAAAATCACCTGAGCGTAGGGGCCGGTGACGGCGTGCATCGAGTCTATGCTCATGCGGAAGGCGGTGCTGGATAGGTAAGCACGGATGCGATCGAAGTCAAATAGGGACTGCATGAGTTCGGCGTAGTCGGCAACGGCGTCGATCACCTCCACGGTCATCTCGCCGAGCTGCACGGAACCCAGTTGATCGAGATCCACATCCGCAACTTCTAGAATCTTGAACTGGTCGATCGTCTGGCTGCGAGCATAGATGGCTTCCGTCACCTTTTCGGGGGCAGGGCCGCCATTGCCGATGTTGTACTTAATGCCAAAGTCGCCATCGGGGCCGCCGGGGTTGTGGCTGGCGGATAGGATGATGCCTCCAAAGGCTTGATATTTGCGGATAATGCAGGAGGCTGCGGGGGTTGACAAGATACCGCCTTGACCCACCAACACGCGCCCAAAGCCGTTGGCTGCCGCCATTTTAAGAATGACTTGGATGGCGACCCGATTGTAGTATCGTCCATCGCCGCCCACCACCAAGGTGCTTCCGGCATAGCCCTCTAGGCTATCGAAGATGGATTGAACAAAATTTTCGAGGTAGTTCCGGGTTTGAAATGCAGTAACGGACTTACGTAGGCCAGATGTGCCGGGTTTTTGGTCATCGAAGGGTTGGGTAGAGACAGTATGTATGTTCATCAGGATCTTCTTTTGACGAGGTTGGCCCGAACTTCCATCAACTTATCAGGTCAGTTACCCCTATGGGCAATTTTCTCGGGGAAGGCGATCGCTCCTTGAAGCACCCTTGGAGATCAGGTGCTCTGAGTCGTGAATGTTTCTTGATCCCATAGGATGCAGGAAAGCCCTTGGGCGTGATCGCTCTCGATCATCCTGCCTAGGTTTCTTGAATTCCACAAAACTCTTGGATCGCTTGCCATAGCTGGGGCTGCACCTTGCCCAAACTGTGATCATCGTCTAGCTCCACTAGGCTCACCCAGGGGCGATCGCTCGCATAGGCACGGCTGGCGGCAATGGGAATCACCTCATCTGATCGCCCATGGAGAATCAAGGTCGGCAGCGATCGCTGCAGGTTCTTTTCATCATAGGTTTGAGCATCGGTGATAAACCCATAGTGCAGCGGTAGGTGCGCTTGGGCTGTGTAGTGATACACCTGCAGATAGCCGGTGCTTTGCCAGTGGGCCACCTGGTCGGCACCCAGCCGGGATAGCCAGTGGTCGAGAAATTGAAAGGCGGGGGCTAGCAACACTAAGCGATCGACGGTGGGTGCCTGTTCTGCCAGCCAGGCGGCGGTGAGTCCGCCAAAGCTGGAGCCAATCAGGGTCACCGGTGATGAGGCTGGGGCTAGGATTTCCTGCACCTGCTGCAGTTGACGCGTTAGGGTCAAGTGGGAGAAGTCGTCTTGGTTGAGATCGGGAATTGCCACGGTGATACCGGCCTCTCGTAGGCGATCGCCGAGATACTGGGCCTTGGCCGAGGCGGGACTGGAGGCAAAGCCATGCAGGTAGATGATGGAGGGGCGATCGCGCTCTGGTAGGGTCATCAGGATGACGGGGTGAGGGCTTTGCTCATCATGAGCTGTTGGGGACGCTTGAGCAACATCGATCCCACGCTGGTATCCGCCCGCTGTAGTCGAAACCCTAGCTGATGATACAGTCGGCGCGCATTGGTATTATTTTCCAACACATGGAGACAAATTTCGGGATAGCCCCAATCTAAAGCAATCCGCTCACAAACGCCCAGGAGCTGTTTGGCTACCCCCTGTCGTCGATAATGGGGCTGCACCGCTAAGTT
>DATNRH010000357.1 GCA_036703605.1 Candidatus Obscuribacterales bacterium
GGATAGTCAGGATCGCTGGGTTCTGACAGACCACGGGCATGAACTGCCATAAATCGAGCCCGGCCGTCGGGAGTAGGAAAATGCCGATCGGTATAGAGGCGGCGATCGCTTTTCTGCCAGTCGGTGGATTGCTGGGAATAGGGCCATTGCACGGGCCCTTGCTCCAGTAGGCGATCGTGGCTGATGCCGGTCATATCACAAAGGCGATCGCCGGTGAGTTGCACAAATTCGGCATAAACCTCAGCCGAGGTTGCCCAGGAAAATTGCTGCTCAAATCCTAGACGGCGACCCACCTCGGCAAAAATTTCCCAATCGGCCTTGGCTTCGCCCACCGGACAGCGCACAGCCGTACAAAGGGTGACCCGGCGCTCGGAGTTGGTCATGGTACCCGTTTTTTCGCCCCATTGGGCCGCTGGTAGGAGCACATGGGCGTAGGCTGCCGTTTCCGTCGGGTAGTAGGCATCTTGGTATACCGTGAAGGGCGATCGCCTCAAGGCGGCATGGGTGCGTTTCAGGTCAGGCATACTCACCGCAAGGTTAGTCGCCGCAACCCAAAGCATCTTCACCGCGCCGCTTTCCAGCCCTCGAATCATCTCCCAGGCAGAGCGGCCCGGGGTGGGAGACATCTGCCCTTCCGGCAACTGCCAATACTGTTCAACCTGGCGACGATGCTCTGGATTCTTCACCGAGCGGTAGCCAGGCAACAGGTGCGATAGGCCACCGGCTTCTCGTCCCCCCATAGCGTTGGGCTGCCCCGTCAGCGAGAAGGGGCCGGTACCCGGTTTGCCAATGTTGCCGGTCATCAAGTGTAGGTTAATCAGGCTGCCGACCTTAGCCGTACCCTCAGCATACTGGTTCAGCCCCATCGACCAGAGCGACAGCACCCGTTTCGCCTGCCCCCAGTAGTCAGCCGCTTGCTGGAGATCGTCCAAAGGAATGCCGCAGGTGGCTGCTACGCGTTCAGGCGGATAATGGCGTAAGACGTCGGCATATTGAGAAAAGCCGCTGGTGCATTCATCGATAAACGACACGTCTAGATCGCCGCGCTGCAGCAGCAGATGGGCGATGCCGTGCATTAGGTCAATATCGGTACCGGGGCGAATGGCTAGATGCAGATCCGCCACCTCAGCGGTGGGGGTGCGGCGCGGATCAACCACAATCAACTTGACATGCTCGTTGCGCTTGTGGTGTTTGCGCAGGCGGTTGAAGACAATCGGGTGGCATTCGGCGGTGTTGGTGCCAATCAAAAAAGCACAGTCGGTTTCCTCTAAATCCTCATAGCAACAGGGCGGGCCATCCGATCCCAAACTGTAGGTATAGCCCGCCACAGCAGAGGACATACAGAGTCGCGAATTAGCATCAAAATTGTTGGTCCCCAAACAGCCCTTGATCAGCTTCTGGGCCGCGTAGTAGTCCTCAGTGTGGAACTGTCCCGACCCATACATACAAATAGCATCACTGCCGACCGTGCACTGCAGGGTTTGGATGTGATCGACGATGCGCTGGTAGGCATCATCCCAACTGACGCGCCGGAATGGCTGATCCAAGGACTCGCGCATCATCGGGTAGAGCAAGCGATCGCGATCCAAGGACTCCGCCACCGTCGCCCCTTTTACGCATACCTGCCCCAAGCTAGACGGATGGGAGCGATCGCCCCTCACCTTACCCACTCCCTCACCGCTAGGCGACGGCACCACCTCTAGGCCGCAGCCCACGCCGCAGTAGGGACATAACGTTTTCACACAATCTGCCACCTGTGATTCTCTCCGTTCTGCCAACGACCTAGTTTTCTGGAAACATACCCGATCTGGGAACAGTCGGCAGGAGTCAACACCTGCTAACTCCAACCGACCATCTCTTCCCCGAGGGGCTATTCCGTATCATCGTGGGCATAACGACGATAGAGGAAGTCGAGGGCGTGGTTGCGCAACTCATAGTATGCCGGCGCTTCCATCAAACGGCCGCGATCGCGAGGGCGTTCGAAGGGAATATCCAAAACCTCACCAATCCGGGCGGCGGGGCCATTGGTCATCATTACCAAGCGATCGCCCAAGAACAGCGCTTCATCAATATCGTGGGTGATCATCAACACGGTGGTGCGATGGGCATGCCAAATTTTCAGCAGCTCTTCCTGCAGTTCTTCGCGGGTAATCGGATCCAGTGCGCCAAAGGGTTCATCCAAGATCAGCACCTTTGGACGCAGAGCCAAGGCTCGGGCAATACAAACCCGCTGCTTCATACCGCCAGAAAGGGCGCTAGGCTTCTTGTTGGCCGCCTCATCGAGACCCACCATGGCTAGATGCTCATGGACAATCTGAGATTTTTCTGCCTTAGATTTATCTGGAAAGACAGAATCGACGCCTAGATAAATATTTTCATAGGCGGTTAGCCAAGGCAGGAGAGAGTAGTTTTGAAACACCACCATGCGATCGGGGCCCGGTTCGGTGATCGGCTGATCTTGTAACCGCACCTCCCCCGAGGATGGCGTCAGAAAACCTGCCACCATATCCAGCAGAGTAGATTTACCACAGCCGGAATGGCCAATGAGACAAACAAACTCCCCTTCCTTCACCGTTAGATCGATACCATCCAGAACTACGTAAGGGCCATTGGCCGTCGGATAGATTTTGGTGATCTTATCCAAGACCAAATAGGGTTCTGTTTGTTGAGAAGGGTTGGAACTGCGAACCGCGCTGTCTAACATTTGCATGAGGATTGAAGGATTAAGGGCTGAAGAACACTAGAGAGCTGGAGGAGCATGGATAGAACCCATCCCTCCAGCCTGGTAAACAGAACGTCTAGGACACTGACGTTAGTTGATCTAAGGCGATCTCTTCGATGTTTACGTCACGCTTGATAGCAAAACTCTTGAGGTAGTCGATGGGGTTATCGGGGTCAAAGGTTGATTCATCAAACAGATGCAGTGGATTGCGATCGCGCCCAATATCCAGCAGTCCTACCTCACGGGCAGCCTGGCCAAACACATCAATGCGACGGGTGCGATCGAGCACTTCGATCCAGTTGCGAGGGAAAGGTACAATTCCCCAGCGGGCCATTTGGGTCAGCGTCCACAGGGCTTCCACTTCGTCAGGATAGTTAGTTTTCCGCACCGAAAACTGGTTGTAATTCAAAATCAGTTGGGGATCCTCGCCCATGCCGCGATCGTAGGGATCCAGGAAGCCAGGACGGATATGCATCGGGTCTGCACCGACATAGTCCGGTTGGCTCAACAACTCTAGAATTTCTTCGCGATTGCGGCGATCGTCGCAATAGTCGCAGGCTTCCAGCAGCGCCTTCACCAACGCCAGATGAGTTTCCGGGTAGCGGTTGGCCCAATCTTCCCGCACACCCAGCACCTTCTCGGTATGCTCGGGCAAAATTTCCGAGTCTACCTGAATGGCATACCCCAGCCCTTCCTGAATAGCGCGGGAGTTCCAAGGTTCTCCAGCGGAATAGCCATCAATATTGCCGGTCTTCAAATTTGAAATCATCTGCGCCGGCGGAATGACCACTAGTCCCACATCGCGATCAGGATCAATGCCGCCAGAGGCTAGCCAATAGCGCAGCATCAGGTTATGCATGGAGGAGCCATGAACCACCCCTAAGGTATGGGTGCGATCGGGGGTGCGGGCGATCGCTTCCCTGAAGTCGCTGAGCGTGCGCACGCCTTCATCCAAGAAGGACTTGCCCAAAATAATGGCGTTGCCGTTGCGAGACAGGGTCATGGCCGTCACCACCGGTAGGCGCGGCTGACCGTTCATCCCCAGGGTCAACCCCAAGGGCATACCCGCCACCATCTGAGCCGCATCCAGACGACCGCTGCCAATACCCTCTGCGATCGCTTTCCAGCTCGGTTCACGGTTCAGGGTCACCTGGGTGAGGCCATGCTTCTCAAAAAAGCCCTTTTCTTTAGCCACCACTAGGGGAGCACAGTCAGTGAGGGGAATGAAGCCTAGGTCGAGGTTGACCTTTTCTAGTCCATTGGACGCGATCGCCACCGCTGGCTGAGCCCGGCGCTGCTTGGCCCGCTTTTGCTGGTTAAGGAAATAGACAATTTCACCGCGCAGACTGTAGTAGTTGGGATGATTGACTACATCCATACGGCTGCGGGGACGGGGGAAGGGCACCTCAATCATCTGCCCGATATGCGCTTCCGGGCCATTGGTCAGCAGCACCACCCGATCCGACAGCAGCAGCGCTTCATCAACGTCGTGGGTGACCATGACGCAGGTGACCTGACTCTCTTCACAGATGCGCATCAACTGTTCCTGCAAGCCGCCCCGCGTCAGAGCATCTAGGGCACCAAAGGGTTCATCCAACAAGAGCAATTTCGGACGAATCGCCAATGCGCGGGCGATCGCCACCCGTTGCTTCATACCGCCAGAAATTTGGGTGGGGCGCTTATCCGATGCCGCCCGTAAGCCCACTAGATCAATATGATGTTCGACAATGCCTCGCCGTTCACCCTTGGGCAAGTGGCTCATCACCTCATCTACCGCCAAGGCAATGTTCTCGCGAACCGTCAGCCAGGGTAAGAGGGAATAGTTTTGGAAGACCACCATGCGATCGGGGCCCGGCGAGGTCACCTGCCGTCCTTCGAGGATGACGCCACCTTGGCTGGGTTGATCAAGACCCGCCAGGATATTCAGCAGAGTAGACTTGCCGCAGCCCGAATGCCCCACCAGGGAGACAAACTCCCCTTTTTGGATCTTCAGTTCAATATTTTTGAGGGCGATGTATTGCCCACCGTCTGGCAGGGAAAAGGTGCGATCGACGTGGTCAATTTCAACGAAAATAGACATGGTTGATACTCGGCCTCAGCCATAGAGAAACGGTTGAATACGCAAAGCTTCGTGGTACTGGAGATATAAGCTTGAGAACAACTAGCTTTACCGTTCGTGGAATCTGAACCACTGAGAACAGCCAGATCCATCAAACAGGCGATCGCCTAGCTTTTCTGCTCTTCAGGAACAACTAGCTTACTGAGGTAGGTGATGAATTTATCCAGCAAGAGTCCTACAATCCCCACATAGATAATCGCGATGATAATGTCGCTGACCCGAGAGCTGTTCCAAGCGTCCCAGATAAAGAAACCAATACCAACGCCACCAATCAGCATCTCTGCGGCAATAATGGCGAGCCAGGAAAGACCAATGCCAATTTTCAGCCCGGTAAAAATATAGGGAACGGTGGACGGAAAGAGCACCTTGAAAAAGTAGGTGGTGCGGCTCAGGCGCAAAACCCGAGAGACGTTGTTGTAGTCTTGGGGAATTTGCAGCACTCCTTCCGTTGTGTTGATAATAATCGGCCAGATAGCGGTAATAAAGATGACAAAAATTGCCGAGGGATTAGCCTGCTGGAATCCGGCCAAGGAAATCGGCAGCCAGGCCAAGGGCGGAACGGTTCTCAGTACCTGGAAAATTGGATCCAGGGCTTGATACATTAACTTATTAGTGCCTACCAGAATGCCTAGCCCAATGCCCACCACAGCCGCTAGGGAAAAGCCTAGAGCAACCCGCTGCAAACTGGTCAGAATCTGCCAAAACAGACCTTTATCAATCCCGCCATTGTCAAAGAAGGGATCGACAATTAACTCCCAGGTATCTTCTAACGTGCGAACCGGACTGGGAAGATTGGCATCTGGACTCATGGTTAACAGTTGCCACACAACCAAAAAGATCACCACGGCGATCGCTGGGGGAATCAAGTCCTTGACTCGTTTATAGGCCCACTGCAGCAGCGGTTGAAAAGCAAATTTAGATCGTCGTCGCTTCATGCTTACAGGTGCGGTCATCTCAGATACCTCTCGAAGTTAAAACACGTTGGGTAGAACTAGGCGTCGGAATCCAAACTCAAACCAATGGCTGATAAAGAAGCAGCCCCTAGAACGATGCGATCGCCCTAGGGGGCTGAAGAGCTACACTCGTTTAATGGCTAGGCTATCAAGGTAAGCCTGCGGATCGGCTGGATCAAATTGAATGCCGTCAAAGAAAGTTTCAACACCACGAGAAGGATCAGCAGGAATCGCTGCTTCTTGTCCAATAGCGATCGCCGCTTCCCGCCATAGATCTTCACGGTTTACGGCATCAACCATGGCAGTGATGTCGGTATCTGGCGGTAGGTAGCCCCAGCGAATATTTTCGGTGAGGAACCAGACATCATGACTCTTGTAAGGATAAGACGCATTATCTTCCCAATATTTCTGCATCAGATCGGGTTGATCGAGCACCTTACCTGTACCGTAGTCAAATGTACCCACGGAGCGATCGATGATGTCATCATAGGGCACGTTAAACCAGGCCCGCTTGGACAAGATTTGACACATCTCTTCTTTATTTTCTGCCTGGCTACACCAAATTTGGGCTTCTAAGGTAGCCTTCAGCAAAGCCTTAGCGGCATTGGGGTTTTGATCCACCCAGTCGGCTCTCATACCGAATGCCTTTTCTGGGTGATCTTTCCAGAGTTCACCCGTGGTGAGGGCATTATAGCCAATCTCCTGGTTCACCGTTTGCAAGGGCCAAGGTTCTCCCACACAGAAAGCATCCATGTTGCCTACTTTCACATTAGCGACCATTTGCGGAGGTGGCACCACGATGGTGGAGACATCATTATCGGGATCAATACCGCCTGCTGCTAGCCAATAGCGGATCCACAGATCGTGGGTACCGCCAGGGAAGGTCATGGCTGCTTTAACTTCTTGTCCCGCTGCTTTCCGTTCAGCAAAGACCTCTTTCAGCGGGCTACTATCTACACCAACTTCCAAGTCGAGATAGTCATTGGATAAACAAATCCCCTGACCATTCACATTCAAACGAGCCAGGATATACATGGGAACCTTGCGCCCGTCGGTGACAATACCTTCAGAAATCAGGTAAGGCATAGGGGTGAGAATATGGGCTCCGTCAATGCCGCCGCCTTCAGACCCCAGCACCAGGTTGTCACGGGTAGTGCCCCAGGATGCCTGCTTTTCAACCGATACCTCGGTCATGCCGTATTTAGCAAAGAAACCTTTTTCCTGGGCAATGATCAGGGGAGCCGAGTCGGTGAGGGCAATGAAGCCTAGTTTTGCCGCAGTTACTTCTGGCGCATCAGCCGGATCGATATCTACTGCCTCGACCGTCGAAGTGTCGCTATCGGATCCAGATGAGCAAGCGTTAAGAAGAAATGTACCCGCAGCCGTAGCGCTAGCGGTCAAAATAAACTTGCGTCTAGAAAGTCGAGTCATGGGCGGTTTCCTGATCCTTCGTTATCAAATAATGGAAATAGAACTATCGAGCAAGGGCGATCGCCTTCTGCCCGATCACTGAAAAAGCCTGATGCGCTGAGCTGCCTAGAACAGAGCGGCTAGGCAGACACCTTAGGTTGCGCACCAAAGGTATCCATCAGAATCTTCGTCAACACAGACTTGAGGTCTTCACAGGGAATTCCTTTCATCACACAGGTACCAAGGTGGGCATCCTTACCCACTTTGCCACCCATGTAAATATCAACACCATCAACTGCCTTACCGTTTTTCCGAGCTTTCGTGCCCATCAAACCGATCTCTGCAACCTGCGGTTGACCGCAGGAGTTGGGGCACCCCGTCCAGTGCATCCGCACCGACTTGGGAATCTCTAGCTCAGCCTCTAGCTCCTGCACCAGAGCAACAGCTCGGCTTTTGGTTTCAATCAGAGCAAAGTTACAGAACTGGGCTCCGGTGCAAGAGACCAGCGATCGCATCAGGGGAGTTGGATTCACCGAAAAGCGATCGCTCAATAGAGGTTCAGCTAAGCAAGCCTCCAGGCGAGAATCAGGGATATGGGGAATGATGACATTCTGCTCCACCGTGAGGCGCAGTTCCCCAGTTCCATAGACCTCTGCCAAGCGAGCCAGCTCATTCATATCTGAGGCATAGAGCCGACCCACAGGGATATGAATACCCAGGTAGTTGAAACCAGCTTGGGCTTGGGGATAGACGCCAATATGGTCGCGCTTATCCCAGTCCAATTCATCCTTAGGCGCAGCCGGAGCCAGCGATCGCCCCATGCGCTCCTCCACCGCAGTCCGGAATCGCTCTAGCCCCCAATCATCAATCAGCCACATGAGCCGAGACTTTTGACGATTGGCCCGCAGACCGTGATCTCGGTATACCTCCAAAATGGCACGGCATACCGCCACCACATCCTCCGGCGAGACCCAAGCATTGAGGGGAATTGCCGCCTCACAGCGCTTGGCAGAGAAAAACCCTCCCACCAAAACATTGAAGCCCAATACCCCATCCCGGTAGGCTGGCACACAGGCAATATCATTAATCTCAGCATGAACCGAGTTATCTCGCCCCCCTTCAATCGCAATATTGAACTTACGGGGAAGGTTGGTGAACTCTGGATTTCCCTGGCCTCGATCGGTGATCATATCCTGAACCTGCTGCACCAAGTCCCGAGTATCAATCAACTCATGGGCATCAATGCCAGAAACAGGTGATCCGGTGATATTGCGCACATTATCCATACCCGACTGTACGGAGGTGAGTCCAGCCGCTTCAAGCTGCTCAAAGATACCTGGAATATCTTCCAAGCAAATCCCGCGAAGCTGGATATTTTGACGGGTGGTAATATCCCCACTGCCGTCATCTCCATAGCGTTGAATAATCGCGCCTAAGAGCCGAAACTGCTGACTCGTAATCAGCCCGTGGGGCATCCGTAGTCGCAGCATAAACTTGCCTGGCGTGACTGGACGGAAGAACACACCCAGCCACTTGAGCCGATGATCGCGATCGGTTTTATCCATCGCTTCCCAGCCAAGCTGAGCAAAATGCCCTAATTCTGATTTGACAGCCAAACCATCTTTTTCGGCCTTCAGCTTCTCAAATTTGTTCAGTGTGACCGTCTCCTGGACGGATGTGTTGATGACGTTGGTCACAACGTTGCCCTCGTAAATAACACCAAACGGACGCCAATGGCGATCGGTGTAACGTTTTTTGTCTAATCACAGACAAATCGGTCAAGACTGCCGTACTCTGAGTAGTGCACTGCATAAAATGTCCCTGTCTCAGTAGCGTTAGCAAGCAGTCAAGCATCTAAGACCTGAGCCCAAAGCTCTGTCCCTTCAGTTAAAAATGCTGGCATGATCACTGGATAGACAACATAACGCTAAGCAGATGTACGACAAGTGCCTCCCTCAAAAACAAGTAAATAGTTAAGAACTAAATTAGGTACCGCCATACTATTTAGACTAGAGAAAGACTAAACGTTGGTGATGACGTTGTAGATAGGTTAAGGGCAGAGCCAAACAAGTTTCGTAACCTTAACTACATTT